>CAJXJF010000035.1 GCA_913054475.1 uncultured Nitratifractor sp. | reverse complement strand
TCGCCATGGATTATAAAAGTCCATCTACTTGGGGCTGCGACTTTAGTCGCGGAATCATATCGGAGTTTATAGAGGCTGACTATCGCTTTGGAAACAGGGATTGAAGCTTCCGACTCCTTTGAATCTAATGGTAATGTTATTCTACTTCCGAGCTCGGAAGTAGAATAATGATAAACCTAAAGACACCAGAAGAGGCGGTCGGGCTTCTTCGAAAGGGCACGAAGAGTCGATAACCCTCCCTATATAATCAGTGATAAAGTGTGGCTATTATCGCATAACCCACAAAAAACATCAGATGGGAGATTCCTTCGAAATAGTTGGTCTCTCCATCGTCGGTGGTTTTCCAAGCGAGTATTATAGTCAATATCAGTGCCCCTACCTGAAAGGCATTGAAGTCCAGAGTCAATCTGATACCGTTGATATATGCAAGCGCCATCAATATCGGAACGGTCAGCATGATAGAGACGGTGGAGGCACCCATGGCGATATTGACCACCCTCTGTATCTCGTCGTCTCTTGCCGCCTTGATTGCAGTCAGCAATTCGGGAGCCGCGGCTATGACGGCGATTATAAGTCCGGCAAGTCCCGTGGATATGTGCTGTTCTCTGGCTACGGCGATACCGTCGGTCGAAAACAGCTCCGCAAGAACTCCTATGAAGAGTATAAATATGAACATGAAGACGAAATTCACGATATTTGTGAACCTGTCGAATATATAGTCATCTTCATCATCCTCATCCTCCTCTCTGCGATGCTTTTTTATGTGAAAGAGTCTGCTCTTGGCGGTCGCTTTGAAAAAGTAGGCGTGTGTTCTTGTCTGAAAGATAAAGATAGCTATATAGAAAACCATCAGCATCAGTGCGATGAGTACCGATGCCTCGAAGAGGGTATGACTGTCGTTGGTATAGGTAAGGATACTCGGCACCAGAAGGGCGGAAGATGCCACGAGAAGTATGGTGGTATAGGTGCTCGAGGTATCTTCGTTGTGCTCTTGTTCCTTGTAGCTCAATCCGCCGATGAAGATCGCTAGCCCCAAGAGTACATTCATATCGACGATAACCGCCGATATAATACCTCCCTTCACCGTATCCAGAGCCTCTGGAGAGTGAACGGCCTCCCGAACAATCATGAACAGAAGTATTATCTCTACCGCCACCGCCGAAAAGGTGAGTACGAAACTCGCATAGGGCTCTTCGAGTCTCTCGGCCAGAATTTCCGCTATCTGTGCAACCGTTATCGAAAAGAGACCGATAGCTATCGCCGAAAAGAGAATCGCGAAATAGGGGTGTAAACCCAGATGGGAATAGAAAGCCACAATACCAAAAAGCAATCCAAAAAAGATATCTCCATGCTCGGAGATGAGGTGAAGATATTTACGGGCAGTACCTACTCCGATACTACCCGATGGAGGTTGAGAATCCAAAATTACTACTCCTTTGTCTAAAATGAGCATGAATCATAACACAATTCATAATCTTTTTTATGCCTTCAGCAACTTCTCTATCTCTTCCGGTTTCATAGGTTTCGAATAGTAATAGCCCTGATACTCATCGCAACCATATGCTTTGAGAAACTTTAGTACCCTAGCATTTTCCACACCCTCGGCAACCGTTTTCATACCAAATATTTTTGCCGTTTTTATTATCAATTTGACTATGGAAGCATTTTTCTTCCCTTCGAATATATGAGATATGAAGCTCTTGTCGAGTTTGAGCGTATCAACCGGTAATCTATAGAGATAGTTCAAAGAGGAGTAACCTGTACCGAAATCGTCTATGCTGAATTTGATTCCTCTGCTTTTTAGATTTTTGATAGTCTTTATAGATCTCTCGATATCACCCAGCAAAGCATCTTCGACGATCTCCAACTCCAAAAGGTTCGGATCCAAGCCGCACTCATCAATCAAAGATAAAAAATCATCTTCAAATTTCGGATCGGCAAACTGTTCCGAGGAGATATTTACCGCAATTCGCCAATTGAATTTTTCATATATCCTCTTCCACTGTATTATTTGAGAGCATACTCTTCTAAGCACATACTCATTGAGCTTGTATCCCAGCTGATTTCCGGCAGTAGCATAGATGAAATCGTTTGGTGAAAGACATCCTCTTATGGGATGATACCACCTCACGAGGGCTTCGAAACCACTTATCTCCCCACTCGAGATTTGCACCTTCGGTTGATACACGATTCTAAGCTGATCGTTTTGCAAAAGTGCTCTCGAGAGCTCATTTTTGGTAAGCAGATAATTTTTGGATCTCTCGTCGAGGTCATCATCGAAGAAATGGTACATGTTTTTACCGCTCTTTTTTGCATGATACATCGCAATATCGGCATCTACCATAATCTCTTTGACATCGTTTTCCATATCTGGAAAGATTTTGATACCTATACTAAAACTAATCTCTATATTATTGTCTTCGATTTTGAGAGGAGCTTTAAAAAGAGACATGAGCATTTCGACACACATTGTAGCCTTGGCTATGGCCACATCCCTATCTTTGCCGAGTCTCGTGGCGATAACGGCAAATTCATCGCCTGCAACTCTATATATATTGTCGTTTCTATAGAAAGATTTTTTCAATATATGCGCAATCTCTCTCAATACCATATCGCCTATATCGTGCCCATAGAAATCGTTTATATGTTTGAAGTTATCCAGATCGAAGAAGATGAAAGCTCCATACTCTCCAATCTCAAAATACTCATTATATATTCTATCGAGATCCTCTTTCATCTGTTGACGATTGTACAGATCGGTCAAAGGATCGTGCAATGCACGATACTCCGCCTTCTGCTGAGCCTCTTTCATATCGGATATATCGAAAAAATGAGCTACATAATGTGTAATGTCTCCATTCTCATCCTTTATTGCACTGATAGAGAGCATTTCTGGATATATCTCTCCATTTTTTCGTCGATTGTATATCTCTCCTTTCCAGTAACCATTTTTTCTTATACTATCCCACATCTTAATATAGAAATTCTTATCATGCCTATCCGATTTGAGTATATTCGGATTCTTTCCTATCACTTCATCTTCCGTATAACCCGTAATTTTTGTAAAAGCTTCGTTGACTCTTATGATTTTGCCGTGTATGTCAGCAATAGTAATAGCTTCATAGGTATCGAAGGCCGATGCGGTTATGCGGAGCTCGTTTCGTAGTCGAAGCTCCCTATTTTTGATATCTATCTTTTCAAAAGCGGATGTTACGGCACCGCACATTCTACCTATCATATCATTCATATTTATATCGAACTCCTCGGTATTGTCATTTATACTCAAGACCAGTAGATAGGAGATCGAGTTCTTTAGCATAATAGGATAGATAATGAAAAATTTGACTCCACCCTCTATGGCTTCGATTCTGTTTTCAGGATAGGAGATTAGCTGTCTCCCCTCTTTGAGGACTCTTCTCATGTCGCAAAAGAGCTTCGCTTTTTTACTGTGTCGTATCTCTTTGTTTAAAGTGGAGACAGATATATTTTCTGTGATATATGGAACGATATCGCCGTTTTCATCGATCTTCGCTATCCAGACATTCCTAAACTTATCCGTTTGATTCAAGATTACACACATTGAGGTCAAGATCGTATTTTTATCGTCGTTGTATATCAATAGTTCGGAAAATTCGGAAAAACTTTTGTATATCTTTTTCTGTTCATCGATTTGCGATAGCAATTTACCAAAAGTATTGACGATTTTACTCACTATTTTCAATAGAAAGAATAGAGCTGTTATCGACAAAAGCCAAATAAGCATACTGATTGTCAAAGTGCTCAATGCATCGACTTTCAAATCACTTTTCATCTTTAGTAGCAAAAAGAGAATCGCCCTATTCGTTCGATGAAACGCCTCTATATATTTACTCGAGATATCCCACCATTTTTTGCTATCGAGTTCGTCGAATCTCTTCTTGAATATGATCTTGTGCTTGATGTCGAAAAAGTGTTTTTCAAAGCCTATATCGATATATCTGCGATATAGTGTAAAGAGTTCGAGCGGAGAATCTTTAGAGAGCTCTTCATTGATCTGCTTGAGCTCCATCTCGAGTTTGATTAGAATATTTTCTATTTTACCGTCATACTCTCTCTTCTCCAGTATATACGAAACAAGAGCCCTCTCTCTGCCGCTCAATTCGGCCAGCATCATCACTCTTTTGAAAGAGACTATGGTTCGAAGAAATTTTTCATTTACATATTTCACTCTCAGAATATCGGTACTTCTTATCAATGACGAAATCATATTGCTGTAGTAAGACAATACTCTAAACATATCACAGCTCTTTTCGTCGATTGTTTTTCTGAAGCTATCTATGGAGGAGTATATGTTGACGACATTTTTCAGTTCGTTCTCCTTTTGTGGAGCTTCACCGCTTCGCAGATACTCTTCGACTTTTCTATAGGCCGTATCGCTCTTGCAGCGCTGCTCTTTGAGCTTTTGACTGAAATAGTCCGAGCTCTTGGAGAGGTAGGCGATACTAAGTCCCCTCTCTCTTTGTAATTGACTTATAAGCTCGTCACACAATCCGGCATATTTGGATATCTTATCGAGATATTGCGTGTTGTCATATTGAATTATTTTGTCGTAAAGATAGCCCGAAGAGAAGTAGAGCATACCTACCGCAGGTACGAAAAAGATTATCAAGAGCTTGAGTTTGAGGTTTTTTATAAATTCGTTCATCTTCTTTCCGTTAAATGCGAATTGTGTTGTCTCGTCAGAAAAGAGAATACTCTTTTTTCATCTCCTTGAGTATCTTCCTGTCGCATGAATAGACGAAAGCATAGTTGAAATAGCCCTTTTTCAATATATCTCTCGCTTCGTCGATACTGGAAAACCATATAGGGCGCTCTCTGTTTTCGAGTTTGGTGCCTGTTGGTGCGAGTACGATACTTTTGGCCCAGCTGCTCTGCGATTTCACATACTCTCCAGCTTTGAGTATATCGTCCGTATTGTCGCAGAAAATCACGACTCTATCGCTCCCCCCTTTCGGAACACTCGTAAGCGAAGAGTCCACGAAAACTGGGTCGAAATGTTTCGTATATCTTATTCTATCCAGCGAATAGGGAAGCTGATGAAGTTTGCAGAAGTGTAGCACTTTGAGAAGATGCTCCAGATGAAAGGGTGCCATCTCCCTGTTTTGATAGATATAGCCGTCTATCTTGAAAGTGGAACGAAAGAGTGTATCTGCAACCATATACCCCTCTTCGGACTCCTCGATAGACTTCGTATCCGCAGATATCGTATGCATCAACTCCGCATCGGCACTTACGAAAAGTACTTCGTCGCTGTTGAGTATAGATTCGAAAGCCTTCATCCACTCAGGCGGCAGAAAGACGATATTTTGCCTCTGCTTCAGTATCATCTTGAGGAAAGTCATTTCGTGGGGATTGAGGAGATAGAGGTCGGCATCTTTGCCCAGCAGTACATATCTAAGCAGCCTGAAAGCCGCCTCTTTTACGGAATCGACGGATATCCAAGCTATCTCGGTATCTACGATATCTGGTGCTTCTCCCTCGAAGACTATAGCATACGCTCCACCCGCGACGGCAGCGGGGATATCCTCTCTTCTTGCGGCGAAGAAGAGCTCTCCCGCTTCCACCTTCGACGGAAATACGGTCGCACTCTCTATCGCCTGTACGACCGGAGTGTTGATACACTCTCCCTGTGTAATATTGACTACATCGCTTATTTTCATCACTATCCTATGACTGTACCGGCTTTTTTCGGCTTCTCGGGTCTGACAAGAGAGAGTCCGCTATCGTCTTTTGCCGCCAGAATCATACCTTCGGAGAGCATTCCCATCAGTTTCGCGGGTTTGAGATTCGCCACCACGCAGACCTGAGTATCTACCAGGTCGGCAGGAGAGTACCACTCTTTTATTCCGGCCACTATCTGCCTAGGGCTATCCTCCCCAAGGTCCACCATGAGTCTGAGAAGTTTTTTGCTTTTGGGTACCTCGTGCGCCTCCACGACAGTTCCGACCTTCAGAGTCGTTTGGAAAAACTGCTCTATACTTATAACTCCGTCGGACTCTTCAGCACTCGCGCCTTTGTCGCTCCCCTTCCCTTTCGGGCTCTTCTTCTCCTCTTTCACCGCTCCCTTCTCTTCCATCCTCACCTCTTCTATTCTCGGGAAGAGAGGGGGTATCCTCTCTATCGTGAATTTCGGCAGAAGCTCATCACCCTTTATATATTTTCTATAGCTTTCGTTATCTATCACAAAAGAGAGAGCGGAGGCTATCTTTTCCGTAGTACGGGGCATTACGGGATGCAGCATTATGGCCACTTTCGCCAGAATATTGGCGATTAGCGCATTGAGGGCGAGTGCCTCCTCCGTTTTTCCCTCTTTCATCATCACCCATGGCTGGTAGCTGTCTATAGCTTTGTTGGCGATAGATAGCGGTCTCCACAACTCTTCGAGATATCTGTGCAGCTGCATATCGAAAAGCAGGGGTTCGAGTCTCCCGATAGAGTCGTTCACCGCCTCCAACTCTTTCGAATAGTATTCACGCAGATTTTGCGAATCTATCTCACCCTCCGAATATTTTGCGCTCATCCCTATGAGTCGATTGAGCAGATTGCCTAGGTCGTTGCCCAAATCCGAGTTTATCCTGTCCATGAGAGCCTTCTGGCTGAAATCCCCGTCACCGCCGAAGGGTACCTCCCTGAGCATGAAATATCTGAAATTCTCCAAACCATAGGCATCGACTACCTCTTTGGGGTCTATGACATTACCCTTGGATTTGGACATCTTCTCACCATTTCTCGTCCACCAGCCGTGTGCGGCGATATGTTTGGGCAGAGGCATATCCAGACTCATCAGAAAAGCCGGCCAGTAGATGGCATGGAAACGGAGAATATCCTTGCCTATGAGATGCACTCTCGCCGGCCAGTAGTCCATCCTCTTCTCATCCCCGCCGTAACCCAGTGCGGTAAGATAGTTCATCAAAGCGTCCAGCCATACATACATCACATGTGCGGGGTCGTTCAGGGATTTGGGCAGCTTCACACCCCAGTCGAAACTCGTCCTCGTTATCGACAGGTCTTCGAGCCCGCTTTCGACGAAACGGATCACTTCGTTTCTCCTCGTCTTGGGGAGAATACACTTTTCGTTCTCCTCATACCAGCGAAGCAGTCTATCCTGATATTTCGAAAGACGGAAAAAGTAGCTCTCCTCCTCCACGATATTGGTCTGCTTGCCACACTCGGGGCAGAATTCTCCATCCACCAGTTGTGTTTCGGTAAAGAATGTTTCACAGGAGATACAGTAGTGACCGCTGTATGTGTCTTTATATATATCTCCCTTCTCGTACATCTTCTCGAATGCCTTGCGGACACCTCTTTTGTGCTCCTCATCGGTAGTACGGATGAACTTGTCGTAGCTAATATCAAACTCATCCCAGAGTTTTCTGAATCTCGCCGATATCTCATCGGCATACTCCTTGGGCAGTTTGTCTCTCTTTCTCGCGGCCTCCTCTATCTTCTGACCATGCTCGTCGGTACCTGTCAGAAAAAAGGTATCCAACCCCGCCATCCTAGAATATACGGCGAGGGTATCGGCTATTATGGTGGTATATGCATGACCGATATGGGGGATATCGTTCACATAGTAGATGGGAGTCGTTATATATACTTTCTTACACTTCTCAGACATGTCGGCTTATCCTTGCACAGAGTATAGATTGAATTTTAGCGAAAAAAAGTCCGTTTTCGGCTTCACAACTCTCGGAATACGGGAGAGTCGAAGCATACCGCCTCATACAGACTCGAAAATATCGTAAACTTGCAAATCGAAGCTCGAATCACCCGTATAGAGGTAATATCGAGACTGGACGACACATAGGGGTAGTTTTCGAATCTCGCCATTTCCTGTACGGGAGCGCGAAGCACTCCGCCTTCGCGGCTATCTGCCGCAAGCTCTGCCCGGAACATTCAGCGCCTCTTGGGTATAATATCCCTATTTTGCGAAGAGTACCTGATATTTAAGGAGAGTTATGAGCGATCTATTCAGCTATGATGAAAATGTGGAACAGGTCAGGATAGAAGAGAGCATAAGAGGAAGCTATCTCGACTACTCCATGAGTGTCATCATCGGACGGGCACTACCCGATGCGAGAGACGGTCTCAAACCGGTACATAGGCGTATTCTCTACGCCATGAACGAACTCAATCTCACCCACAGAGCCGCATACAAAAAATCCGCCCGTATCGTCGGAGATGTGATAGGTAAGTATCACCCGCACGGCGATACTGCCGTTTATGACGCCTTGGTGCGTATGGCGCAGGATTTCTCCATGAGAGCTCCGATAGTTGATGGTCAGGGGAACTTCGGCTCGATAGACGGGGACAACCCGGCGGCGATGAGATATACCGAAGCGAGGATGACCAGACTCGCCGAAGAGCTCCTCTCCGATATAGACAAAGAGACGGTCGATTTCATTCCCAACTACGACGATAGTATGAGCGAGCCCGATGTATTGCCGAGTCGGCTTCCCAATCTTCTGCTCAACGGCTCTTCGGGAATAGCCGTCGGAATGGCTACCAATATACCGCCTCATCGTCTCGACGAACTGATAGAGGCTCTTTTGCTTCGTATAGACAAGCCCGAATGTGAAGTGCCGACTCTGATGCAGGCTCTCAAAGGTCCCGACTTTCCCACGGGAGGTGTGATATTCGGCAAGAAGGGTATCGTGGATGCATACTCCACGGGACGGGGTAGGATAAAGGTAAGAGCCAAAACGCACATAGAGCACAATCGCAACCGTGAAGTCATCGTAATCGACGAGCTCCCCTATCAGGTCAACAAGTCCAAACTGATAGAGAGCATAGCCAATCTGGTAAAAGAGAAGCAGATAGAAGGCATCTCCGAGGTAAGGGACGAATCGGACAGAGAGGGTATCAGAGTCGTCATAGAGCTCAAAAAAGACGCCATGAGCGAAATCGTGTTGAACAATCTCTTCAAATCGACACAGTTGCAGGTGACCTTCGGAATCATCATGCTCGCGATAGTCAACAAAGAGCCCAAAATCTTCACCCTGCCCGAACTTCTCGACCTCTTCCTCAACCATAGAAAGACGGTTATCATCCGCAGGACCATCTTCGAGCTCGAAAAGGCCAGGGCCAGAGCGCACATACTCGAGGGTCTCAAAATAGCCGTCGACAATATCGACGAAGTTATCCGTATCATCAGGGCCAGCGGAGACGACAACGAAGCCAGAGAGAGCCTCATGGAGCGCTTCAGCCTGAGCGAATTGCAGGCAAGAGCGATTCTCGAGATGAGACTGCGCCGCCTGACCGGACTGGAGATAGAGAAGATAGAGAGCGAACTAAAGCAACTCCTCGAAACGATAGAGAGGCTCGAAGGGATACTCAGAAGCGAAGAGAAGATAACTCAAATCATACGGGAAGAGCTTCTGGAGTTAAAAGAGAACTATGGAGACGAGCGGCGTACCGAAATCGTGGACGACTACGACGATATCAACATAGAGGACCTCATCCCCAACGAACCCATGGTCGTGACCATCACCCACAGGGGATATATCAAGAGAGTGGCCGTAAAACAGTACGAAAAACAGCGTAGAGGTGGAAAGGGCAAGACGGCCGTAACCACCTACGAAGATGACTTCATAGAGAAATTCTTCATATCCCATACACACGATACGCTGATGTTCGTCACCGACAGGGGACAACTCTACTGGCTCAAAGTCTATAGAATACCCGAAGGTAGTCGTACGGCCAAGGGGAAAGCGGTGGTGAACCTGATAAATCTCGACAAAGACGAGAAGATAATGGCCATCATACCCACTACCGACTTCGCCGAAGACAAGAGCCTCGTCTTCTTCACCCGCAACGGTATCGTCAAGCGTACCAATCTAAAAGAGTACTCCAACATCAGGAGCAACGGCGTCAGGGCCATCAACCTCGACGAAAACGATACTCTCATAGATGCGAAAATCGTACGACCCGACACCAGATGGCTCTTTGTGGTGACCAAAAAGGGTATGTGTATCCGCTTCCCGATAGAGGATGTCAGAGAGATAGGCAGAGTCGCCAGAGGGGTGACGGCTATCAAATTCAAGATAGAGGGAGATTTCGTATGCGGCGCCACCCTCATAGAGAAGGAAGAGGACGAAATACTCATAGTGAGCGAAAAGGGTCTGGGCAAACGCACTGAAGCCAGAGAGTATAGAGAGCAAAGCCGCGCCGGAAAGGGTGTGATAGCGATGAAACTCACAGGCAGAACGGGTAATGCAGTGGGGGTGGTCTTCGTGGAGGAGGACAAAGATTTGATGTGCCTCACGAGTGCTGGCAAGATGATAAGAACCGATATGCAGAGTATCAGAAAGGCTGGAAGGAACACCTCCGGCGTGAAAGTCGTGAATGTCGAGGGCAAGGATAGGGTGGTGAGTATCGCCAAATGTCCCAAAGAAGAAAATGAAGAAAATATCATCGAAGAAGGAACGACAAATGAGTAGAAGATACAATGTAGCGGTCGTGGGCGCCACAGGCGCTGTAGGCGAAGAGATATTCAGAGTACTCGAAGAGAGCGAATTTCCCACAGGGGAGATACTTCCTCTCGCCAGTGCCAGAAGTGCTGGTGCTACTATCGAGTATCGCGGGAGAGAGTTTAGAGTCGAAGAGTTGACACAGAGTGTATTTGAAGGCAGAGATATAGATATAGCCTTCTTCAGCGCAGGCGGAAGCGTCTCTGCCCACTATGCCAAATATGCTGTAGAAGCGGGTGCGGTAGTCATAGACAACACATCTCACTTCAGGATGGAGCCGGATATCCCTCTCGTGGTCCCCGAAATCAACCCCCAAGATATAGAGCTATGGAGAGAAAGCGGCATAATAGCCAATCCCAACTGCTCTACTATACAGATGGTATTGGCGCTCAAACCTCTCTACGACCTCTACGGAGGGAAAATCAGGAGAGTCGATGTGAGCACCTATCAGGCGGTCAGCGGAGCGGGCAAAAGCGGTATGGAAGAGCTGGTGAAGCAGATGCAAGACTTTTTCGCCTTCAGGCTCGACGAAAGCGAGCATAGAGCCTTTATGCACCAGATAGCGCTCAATGTCATACCCCAAATCGACAAGCCCCAGCCAAACGGCTATACGAAAGAGGAGATGAAGATGGTCAACGAGACCAACAAAATCATGCACTCCGACATAGCCGTCAGCGCTACCTGCGTGAGAGTACCCGTACTCAGGAGCCATAGCGAAGCCCTAACCATCACCTTCGACGACGATATCTCGGTGGATGTAGAGAAGTGTCGTCTCGCCCTGAGCGAATTTCCCGATGTGGAGGTGATGGACGAGCTCGAAAAAGCTATCTATCCCATGCCAATAGTGGCTACAGATACCGATACCACCTTCGTAGGGAGAATCAGAAAGGATATATTTGCCGACAACATACTCCACCTCTGGGTCGTGGCCGACCAAGTGAGAGTGGGAGCTGCCACCAATGCCGTGAGAATC
Organism: uncultured Nitratifractor sp.; assembly: GCA_913054475.1. Classification (GTDB taxonomy): domain Bacteria; phylum Campylobacterota; class Campylobacteria; order Campylobacterales; family Sulfurovaceae; genus Nitratifractor. The sequence continues at coordinate 8,529 of CAJXJF010000035.1, read as the reverse complement.
GCGCAGAGGTGGATAGAGTTGGAGGATCTGTGATGAAGTGGCTCGAAGAGAGTTTCGAAAATCTGCTCTGGAGCACCCGCTTTTTCGTCCTGCTGGCCGTAATCTTCAATATGGTCGGGGGTATAGCTCTCTTCATCGTCGCAAGTGTGGATATCTGGCATGTGGCGGCGCTGGTTGGCGATACATACCTCAACGGCCTACATCCAGTGGATTTCCACGAAGATATAGTAAGCGATCTAATAGGGGCTATCGACCTATACCTGATGGCGATAGTACTCTTCATTTTCGGTTTCGGGCTCTATGAGCTCTTCATATCGGAGATAGATATAGCCAAAAGAAGCGCCGCATCCAGAATACTCGAAATACACACCCTTGACGAACTCAAGGACAAACTTGCCAAAGTCATCATAATGGTTCTTATCGTCAGCTTCTTCAAGAGGGTGATGCATCTTAGATACGAATCCCCGTACGAGATGCTGGCATTCGCCGGTTCAATACTATTTTTGTCTCTGGCTTTCTATTTCATGCACAAAGGTGAGCACTAATGAGTAAAATTTTCGTAGATGCCTGTTTTGGCAAAGAGACCCCATACACTCCGGTATGGATGATGAGACAGGCAGGTAGATACCTGCCTGAATATATGCAAGTCAGAGCCAAAGCGGGCAATTTCCTCAAGCTCTGTCACACACCAGAGATGGCGGCGGAGGTGACTCTGCAGCCGGTCGATATCGTAGGAGTCGATGCCGCCATACTCTTTAGCGATATACTCGTAGTACCCAACGAAATGGGTATGAAGCTCGATTTCGTCAAGGGCGAAGGGCCCATATTCGAAAAACCCGTATCCGGTATCGAAGATGTGGATGCTCTTCTCGGAGGAGAAGAGGCGGCCGACAGACTCTCCTATGTTTACGATACGATTCGTATCGTCAGAGAGAGGCTGGCGGACGACAAGGCGCTCATAGGCTTCACTGGCGCGCCTTGGACACTTGCTACCTATATGATAGAGGGTCAGGGCACCAAAACATACAGTATCGTCAAGAAGCTCATATATACGGACCCCGAATTGATGCACAGACTCCTCGCGAAGGTGACGGAAGTGGTGAAACACTACCTCATCAAGCAGATAGAGGCCGGGGCGGATGCGGTACAGATTTTCGACAGCTGGGCGGCAGCACTCGAAAAGCCGGCATATTTCGAATTTAGCTGGAGATATATGAAAGAGATATCCTCCTATATCAAAGAGAGATACCCCCATATCCCTGTCATCATCTTTCCCAAAGGTATAGGCGCCTATCTCGACGATATAGACGGAGATTTCGATGTCTTCGGTGTGGACTGGGGTACCCCGATGGCACTGGCCAAAGAGAAACTCGCAGATAGATATGTACTGCAGGGCAATATGGAGCCCTGCCGACTCTACTCCAAAGAGGCTACGAAAGAGTGTGTCGAGAGTCTCGCCGAATTGATGAGAGATGGACGGCACATCTTCAATCTCGGACACGGGATACTCCCCGATGTACCGGTAGAAAACGCCAAATATTTCGTATCTCTCTGCAAAGAGGTAAGTAAGAGGGATAGATAGTTTTTTTACCTCTCGCACCCGCCCCTGCGGGTGCTTTCCCTACTCCATATATTGTCGATCGAGACACCGAAGCCATACTCTCATAGAAAACATTCGATACAAAGTAGCTTCTTTCGTTCCCACTAGGAATGAGAGGAACGAACCTACAATTTCATGAATGATAGAGAATAGTAGGGTCGGCTTCAGCCGACGCAACGATAGGAAGTGTCTTGATTATCCTATCTTCGGTATGCATTCCCACCGAGACGGTGGGAACGAGAGAAAAGCACTGCTTTGAAAAGAAGAAGTTCATCTATCTGGGGCCGCGACTTTAGTCGCGGAATCGACATCGAAAGTCCATACAGGTCAACTATCGTTTTGGAGAGTAGAAGTCCATCTACCATCTGTGTGAGGCTGAAGCCTCCGCTTCCTTCGATTTTAGGACTTCATATTGTGATGGCGAAATCAAAGCTACACTGCATATAAGGTTTTTTCGGCGACTGAAGTCGCCGCTCCGGAAGAGTTGTAATTATCTTGGGGCCGCGACTTCAGTCGCGGAATCGCCACCGAAAATTCATACAGATCGACTATTGTTTTGGAGAGTAGAAGTCCATCTACCCAAAGCAGGGACTTCAGTCCCGTCATCTCACCGTTTTGCGGGGCTGAAGCCTCCGACTCCTTTGGGTTTCGGACTCCATTTTGCAATGGCTAAAATCAAAACTTGCTCTATGCGAGATTCTACCGGCGACTGAAGTCACCGCCCCATAGAGCTCGAGTTCGCATAAACTGGGGCCGCGACTTCAGTCGTGGATTCAATCTTGAGGTCAATAGGGAGTGTTCAAATTTCTGTGTCACCTGAAGTAGAATAACGCAGACAAAAAAGGAGTGACACGATAAAAGAGTTCGATTTCGATTCTGCAAGAGCTAAGCGAAGCGAAAGATGCATACAACTCTGTCGCCATACACTTTGCCGATTGCAAGCTCGCAGGAGTTTGCGCCATCCAAAGCCCGCTTTGAATACCTTCTCTAAAATCTCTGAAGTTTTTTCAAAGCCCTTTTTACCAAAGTGGCGGTATCCCCCGTTTCGCCCGAAAGTGCTTTTTTAATGGCCTCTTTCTTGAATCCGAGGCTCTCGAGGGCCATAAACGCCTCATCCATATTTTCGTTACCCTCTCCCCTCTCTCTCTCGCTCTCGACTATGAAATCGGCAAGCTCAACGAAAATTCTGCTGGCGGCTTTGGGGCCGATACCCGGAACTCTCTTGAGCATATCCACATCCTTGGAGGATATGATTCTGGCAAATGTCTCGGGGGTGAATGTCGAACATACCGCCAGAGCTACCTTGGGCCCCACTCCGTTTATCTTCAGCAGAGTATCGAACATTCTCTTTTCGGAAAAATCCATGAATCCGAAAAGCAGATGGGCATCTTCTCTTATGATTTGAGTTATATGGAGTCTGACTCTCTTATCTTTTATAGCGGCAGAGCAGTTGAGAGAAACCTGCACCTCATATATCAGACCTCCCGTCGCTATGTGTAGATATGTCGGCTCCCTCGACAGCACTTCACCCTCGATTCCTACAATCATCGCTAACTCCTTTCTCTATTGGGTACTTCTTCGCTCTCCATGCTCTATCATAACCATTTTCCGAAAGAGTCGGAAATAAATAGTCTATATCTTCTAATAAATGTCGCGGATGTGGCACAGAGTCTCGAAAGACTCTGTATCGGAAGGATAATCAGGCGTTGTAGATATCGTGTATATGTTTTTCCAGAAGCTCTTTTGTCTCCTCTATCGCTTCCAAACTTTCGGCATTTAACTCACCATTTTTTGCAAGCGGTATCGATAGAAGAGTCTCTATCTCTCTTATAAATCCAATCATATGCTCGAGCTCTTTTTTGCTTCTCTCGTGCAACTCTTCGAAATCGGGCGTATTTTCGAGATAGAGTGCGCGTCTAAGAGTGGCATTTTTCTCATCGAGAAGAACCTCATATTTGCGTACGAGCTCGTTTATATCTCTTATGGAATCAGCCACTTCGAGAACTTTGAGTTTACATTCATTCTTGCGCTCACAATACTCGTTGGCCTTCTCCTCTATCTCTTTTGCAATCTCTATATTCTTGGAAGTCTGCAAACCTACCTTGATAGAATAGACTATCCACATCACTATGAGTGTGGATACGACCACAACCGCCATTCCAGCTTGTGCACTACCTCCCAGACTGAGCAAAGTGGAGATTTTGGATGCCAACTTCTCCGCTACGGCCATATTCAAACCTTCTACCGCACCAGAGCCTTTCGTAGCCAACATATACCATCCTCCAAGAGTTGCGGCACCAAAAATCAAAGAGAGGAAAAAGGCTCCACCCTTACCGGAAGAGATAGATTGAAGATCGAGCCCTTTGGCCTCTTTCAAGAGAGTGAAATCCGCTTTCGGCTCCGGCAACTCTCCAATCTCATCATCTTGCATACCAACCTTCTGCACTATCCGCCTACTCTCATCGACTATAGGTGCAAGAGCGCTTTTCTCATACTCTATGAACTCGTCGAGCTTCTCCTCTATCGCTTCGAGAGCCTCCTGCACCTCTTTCTCGGCAGAGCTGACTCTCTCTCTGGCACTCTCGACTATATCCTCGGGTCTATTTCCGGAGGGAGTGGAAACGACTTCATCCTCTTCATCGGACTCTTCGATCTCGTGTGACGACTCCTCTTCGGCCTCCGAAGCCTTCTCGTCGGACTTCTCTTCGCTCTCTACAGAACTCTCCTCTACCGGGGTACTCTCTTCATTCTCCTCTTGAGAAAGAGCCTCCTCTTCCTTCTCTACGCTCTCTTCGACCATCTCCTGCTCTTTCATCTCTTTTTCCGACATTTCTCCTCCTTTGTTTTGCATTTGCGAATATTGTAGCGTAAATGTCATTCAAAAAACTAAAAAAAGGAGCGATTTTTTTAGATATAATTGACATTAAAAAATAGGAGAAATATTGAGTTTCATTCTCTATCTATTTACAGCGCTCATCGCTCTCTCGGTCATGATCTTCATACATGAACTGGGCCACTTCATAGTCGCCAGAATAAACGGAGTGAAGGTGGAGCGCTTCAGTATCGGCTTCGGAAAGATTCTCGCCCGCAGGGAGTGCTGCTCCACGGAGTGGGCTATCAGTATGATTCCACTGGGAGGATATGTGAAGATGAAGGGGCAGGATGACTCCGACCCCCTCTTAAGAGACTACGACTCCGACAGTTACGGTGCCAAAAAACCATGGCAGCGAATCACCATTTTGCTCGCCGGACCTCTCGCGAATATAGTGCTCGCATTTTTCATATATCTCTATCTCGCTCTCTCGGGCGCTCCACTGATAGCGGCAAAGGACTACATAGCTCCAGTCGTAGGGAAACTGTCTCCCGATTCTCCAGCACAGAAAGCGGGACTCAAGAAGGGTGACCTGATTCTGGCGATAGGAGAGCACAAAATCAAATACTGGTACGAGATAGGCGAATATATACAGCAAGAAGCCGACCCTGTTGATATCACCATCGAAAGAGAGGGAAAGATTATGCGCTTTTCTCTCTCGACCAAGACAATCGACGATAGAAACGAATTTCAACAGAGTATCAAAAGAAGAATCATCGGCATAGCACCCGAAATAGAGAAAAATATCATAATACGATTCGGATTGCGCGATGCACTTTTCTATGCCTACAACGAAACGAAAAAGGCATCGTTTCTTATCGTAAGGGGTATCAAGAAGATGCTCACCGGAGAGGTCGCCAGCAGCAATGTAGGCGGTCCGATAACCATCTTCGACCTGATGATGAAATTCGCACAGGCAGGTTTTTCGTATCTTCTTTTCATAACCGCACTACTTTCGGTCAATCTGGGGGTTTTGAATCTTCTGCCGATTCCGGCACTCGACGGAGGGCACATATTGTTGAATCTGTATGAAATCGTAAGCGGTAAAGAGCCGTCCGAATTGGCCTATTACAGACTCACACTGCTGGGCTGGGCTATTCTGGCAGCACTTATGTTTCTCGGATTCTACAACGATATAAATAGACTTATAGGAGGAGTTGATGGCTGATGAAAATATGAGAATACAAGAGCTGTCCGTAAGACTCGACGAAGTAATAGCGAAAATAGAGAAGGCAAGGCTGAAAGTGAGCGCCCATCATATCGTACAGCTGGTGGCAGTAAGCAAATATACGGACGAAACGGATATCGGACTGCTCTTCGAACTGGGACAAAGAGCCTTCGGAGAGAGTCAGGTACAGCAACTCTCCACCCGTATGCAGAAGCTGGAGGAGCTACCCATAGAGTGGCATATGATAGGCCGACTCCAGAAAAACAAGATCAACAAACTCATAGAGCTACGACCGGCCCTGCTGCACTCGCTGGACTCTCTCGAACTCGCAGAGGCTCTCAACAAGAGGCTCGAGAACAAAAATACCAAGATGAGAGCTCTCCTACAGCTCAACAGCGCAAAAGAGGCCAGCAAGGCGGGAGTGAGCCCGGATGAAGCGGCGGATATATATGCGCAGATAGAAGAGTCCTGCCGAAATATAGAGCTATGCGGCCTCATGAGCATAGGGGCACACAGCGATGACAGAGAAGAGATAAAAAGAAGCTTCGAGATGACGAGAAAGGTTTTCGACACTCTAAACTCTCCTAGTGCCTCGATATGTTCCATGGGTATGAGCGGAGATTTCGAATTGGCTATCGAATGCGGTTCCAATATGGTAAGAGTGGGCTCTATGATTTTTACGAAAGCATAGAGGTGGTATGCCAAGATGATAAGAAGACTCTTCAAGAAAAAGAGACACGACCCCCAAAGTAAACTTGGGAAGATACTCGACAAGTACAATATCCCCAGAGAGTACTTCTCTATAAATAGGCGTTCCATATCAAGAGGAGTACTGATAGGTCTCTTCTGGGGCTTCATACCCATGCCGATGCAGATGCTCGCTGTTGTGATGAGTACTCCCTTTATACGCTTCAATGTCCCCATAGCCATCTCGATGGTATGGCTGAGCAATCCCGTAACGATGCCTCCTATGTACTATATGGAATATCTCACGGGCAATTTTCTTCTCGGCAAAGAGGGCATAGGAGGAATCGAGTTGACGATGGAGTGGTTCAAAAACCATCTCGCAGATATCTTCGTGCCTCTATATGTAGGTACGGCTTTCTACTCCATAGTGGTCTCTTACATTATATATCTATTGATAAACTGGCTCTGGATACGCTCCGTAAAAGCTGAAAAACATAGAAAAGAGAGGGAGAGAAGAGCTCGACACGAGCAGTGACTCTCCTACTGAATCAACGAAAGGTGAAAATATGCAAAAAATATATATATACGACAGTGTGGAAAAGAGAAAAAGATTGTTCGAGCCGATACACGAAGGGGAAGCCTCCATCTATGTCTGCGGTCCTACGGTATATGACGAGGCACATCTCGGACATGCACGAAGCGCACTCAGCTTCGATATGCTCTCGAGACTGCTCGCAAGTGCCGGATATAGAGTCAAAATGGCCAAAAATTTTACCGATATAGACGACAAGATTATAAAAAAGATGGCGGATACGGGGAAATCTCTCAAAGAGATAACGGAGCACTATATAAAGAGATATCTCGACGAAATGGCTCTGCTTGGAGTTCGCAGAGCCGATATAGAGCCCAAAGCCACCGAATCTCTCGACGCCATTTCCGAGCTGGTCGAGAGACTTCTGGAAAAGGGGTGTGCCTACAGGACATCCTCTGGCGATATCTATTTCGACACCTCCAAAGACAGCGCATACGGCTCCATCTCGCATATGATAGGTGACGAAGAGGAGAGCCGAAGCAGGGTATCTCATACACAAGAGAAGAGAAATCCGAGAGATTTCGCACTCTGGAAAGGATGTGACGAAAAAGGCGGCGATGTCTGTTTCGATTCGGCCATAGGCAGAGGAAGACCCGGCTGGCACATAGAGTGTTCGGCCATGATCGAAAAACATTTCAAAGGCGACGGCAGATATACCATAGATATACACGGCGGTGGAGCCGATCTGCTTTTCCCGCACCACGAAAACGAAGCAGCACAAACACGCTGTGCCACCGGACACGAAATCGCCAAATATTGGATGCACAACGGTTTCGTCCAGATCGACGGAGAGAAGATGAGCAAAAGTCTGGGCAACAGCTTTTTTCTCAAAGACGCTCTGGCTCTATACCCCGGAGAACTGCTGCGCTTCTATCTCATAAGCGTACACTACCGCAACGACTTCAACTTCAACGAAGAGGATCTGCTATCGGCCAAAAAGAGACTCGACAGACTCTACAGACTCAAAAAGCGTGTAGTTGCGTCGAAGAGGAGAGATGCCGACCCTCTCTTCAAAGAGAGACTCCTATCTGCCATGGCCGACGACCTCAACAGCTCCATGGCGATGTCTATCATAGACGAGATGGTTGCCGATACCAACGACAAACTGGATAAAAAGCCCGCAGATAAAGCTCTCAAAGGAGAAATACTGGGGAATATCGCCTTTATCGAAGAGTTGATGGGTTTTGGAGGTAGCGACCCCTACGAGTGGTTTCAGCATGGTATAGACAATGAAACAAAAAGAGAGATAGAGGAGCTCATCCGCAGACGGGATGAAGCCAAGAAGGAGAAAGATTTCGCCACCGCCGACGCTATAAGAGAGAGACTCGGACAAAAGGGTATAGCCCTTATGGATACACCCGATGGCACCAAGTGGGAGAGACTTTGATATCAAAGCCACTATATCTCCCGATATACGATGTTTGTGAAACTTCAACCGATACTAAATCTATCTGGAGCGGGGAGTTCAGTCACATTATATTCGTGCAGGACTGAAACCTCCGACTCCCTTGGCTTTCTAACTTCATATCATGATAGCGAAATCAAAGCAATGCTGTATGCAAGATTCCACCGGCGACTAAAGTCGCCGCCCCTGAAGAGTTGTAATCGTC
>CAJXJF010000034.1 GCA_913054475.1 uncultured Nitratifractor sp. | reverse complement strand
AAACATCACAGCCAAGAAAGTAAAATTTCAAGGACAACTAGATGAAAGCAATGTAGATGAAAAAGCAAAAACAATATACAAACTAATAGGTTCTACATTATGAAAGAATGAAAAAATCATTATTTCTTCATCTGGTTTAAGAGTTGTAAAAGAGTTAGTTACAAATGAATGTAGAAATGATAAAACTTTTATTATATTAGTTTTGCCAGAAGCATTTGCACCTTTTATCGCTAAAACTGAAGATATATTATTTTTATTTTTTAAGGATATACTAAAACCTTCTTTAAATGAAAAAAAATTATAACCACCAAACTCTATAAGCATCTATTCTCCTTTCGCATGGAAGGATTATACTATACTTATAATTAATATTATCTTTAATAAATGACAAATCTGTCAATAAATTGTAATAAGATTTATTGCGATAACTATTTATTGTATAAATACTTTCACATCTATGGGCCGATATCTTCCAAAGGTATGACACCAAAAATGTAGTACTAACTGCGGAAATATCCCAAAATGACATATTTCCAAGCCTTTTTGCCATATCCTTCACAATCCTGACATTCAGATCATCATGTTATTGGATCTGGGAAGATATCCATACTCTTCACCAAGATATCGCCTTATATCCAAATGGTGTAACGAAATGTAGCTTACGAGGAGAAAAGCATACAGAAGCACACACGAGACAAACTTCCGGAGCGCCCAGAGAAAAAATCCGTCTCAAACACTACAGCTTCGAGACGAAACGATCCTGTCTCGTTCAGAGCAAGCGCTTTATTCCTCTTGCGCGGTCTTATTAGAGTCGGGTGATAGTTTCATCGCTTGCATAGCAGGATTGGCCATCCATACCGAAGATGGCCGACTGTTTGTTTTTTGTCGAAGCACCGGTGTATGAATTTAACGAGTAGGGTGGCTCTTCGCTAACATAGCTGCTACGACAAGATAATAAGCCGGTATTTCGAGATACGCTTTTCTCCGTTTTGCGGCAAATAAGATAGAATAACACTCTACAATCGTTTAGTCGAGCCTATATCTAAAGAGGAGAAGGAGCCTGCGGATGGAGAGAAGAGCGAAAAAGAGAGCGTTGAGGGCGGAGTATATCTACAACGGCAGAGAGTATATGAGAGATTATGCGCTCGTATATGGCAAGAAGATAGAGGATATCGTGAAAGTCGATGAACTGAGTACTCTCCATCCGTCGGTAGAGCTCGAGGATTTAGGTAATGGAAGCATACTCTACCCCGGTTTCATAAATACCCATGTACACCTCGAATTCTCTTCCAATACTACACAGCTGCGATATGGAGATTTCCTAGAGTGGTTATACAGTGTCATAGAGAAGCGGGAGAGAGTGCTCGACGAAGCTACGAAAGAGGTGATGAGCAAAGCCTGTATGCAGATGCTCGAGAGCGGCGTGACCGGCTTCGGAGCCATCTCGAGCTACGGACTGGAGCTCGAAGTGTGCAGGCAAACACCTCAGCGGGTTACATTTTTCAATGAGCTAATAGGCTCGATACCCTCTGCGGCGGATGCGCTCTATGCCGATTTCAGGGATAGAGTCGAGAGGAGCTTCGAGTGTGCGCACGAGGAGAGAATAACTCCCGCCATCGCCGTACACGCGCCATATTCGGTACATCCGGTACTGCTGAAAAAAGCCGTCTCGATGGCGAGGGAGAGGGGGATGCCCCTCTCGACACACTTCATGGAGTCGCGCTACGAAAGAGAGTGGCTCGACGGGGCGAAGGGGGGATTTGCAGGATTTTTCGAAAAGTTTTTCAATACTACAGTACCGGTGAACAGCCCTGGGGAGTTTCTCCGTACCTTCGACGGATATCCCTCTCTCTTCGTCCACTGCACACATATGAACGAGCAGGAGATGCGGCATCTCGAAAAAGAGGGACACCATATAGCCCACTGCCCCCGCTCCAACAGGTTGCTCGGATGCGGCAGACTCCCTCTGGAGAGGATATCCTCTCCCCTCTCTCTGGCGACCGACGGTCTGAGCTCGAACTACTCTCTGAACATATTCGACGAACTGAAAGCGGCACTGATGATGCACTCCGGGGCAGATGCGGTGAAACTCTCCGAAAAACTGATGAGGATGGTCACTTCACAGGCGGCATCGGCCATCGCCTCCGAAGCCGGAGTGATAGAGAGAGGGGCCCCCTCCGATTTCGCTCTTGTCAGGCTCCCTTCCATGCCGCAAGAGAGCGAGCTTCTGGCCCTGCATACCATTCTCCATGTCGATAGAGCCGAAAGGGTGTGGATAGCCGGAGAGGAGTGTCTATAATGTATTGCGAAAAGCTTTATGGGCTCCTCCGCTGTAAAAGAGAGAGAATATCCGGCATCCTGCCGTGCAGAAAAGGGAATCGAAGATGAAACTACTCGTGAGCGCTCTGGAAAATTCGGCGAATATACATCTGAAGTATCTGCTCGAAGAGCTCGGCGACGATATTGAGCTCGAAGGCATATTCTCTTCGGAGTTCGCCCAACCGATAGTCGATATGCGTTCGAACGCGATTATGGGCATAGGAGCCGCCATAAAAAAAATCCCTTTTTTCCTGAAACTCGCCGACAGGATGCTCGAAGCGGCCGAGAGTGCGGACAAGGTACTTCTGATGGACTCTTCGGGTTTCAACCTTCCCCTCGCCAGGAAGATAAAAAAGAGCTATCCCGACAAAGAGATAATATACTACATTCTCCCGCAGGCATGGGCATGGAGAAGGTCGAGGATAGAGAAGCTCACGAGATACTGCGACAGACTCTGCTCGATACTCCCTTTCGAAAGCTCATACTATCCCGAGGGAAGCCCCATCGAATATGTGGGGCATCCTCTTCTCGACGAGATAGAACTCTTCAAGGACGAGCCTCCCGAAAAGAGAGAGAGGATAGCCTTTCTGCCCGGCAGCAGGAGAAGCGAGATTGTATCTCTGATGCCCCACTACAGAGAGTTGAGGAAGAGGCTGGATATAAAAGAGGCTCTGCTGGTGATACCGGAATATTTTTGCGAAGAGGAGATATCGTCTCTCTATGGAGATTTGAGCGCTTTTAAGATATCACACGATGCCAAAACAGCTCTCTATAGAAGCGACTTCGCCTTTATATGCAGCGGTACCGCAACGCTCGAATCCGCATTGACGGGTACCCCCTTCGTATTGAGCTATATAGCGAAAAAATTCGACTATATGATTGCCAGCAGAGTGGTGAAGCTCGAATATATAGGACTGGCCAATATCTTCTCTTCCCACTTTCAGGGCAGGAGTATGCACCCCGAGTTGATTCAGGAGAGAGTCGATGCGAAGAATCTCCTCGAAGCCTATGAGAAGATGGATACCGTACGCTTCGCCGCAGATGTAAAGGCTCTAAGAAACTATCTCAAGCATGGAAGTGCCCGGAGAGTGGCCGAAATCATCATGCGGGGGTAGATTGTTCTCGAGATAGTCTCAAATCTCGAAATAGGATTCCCAACTATAAGAAAGCATAAAGGCCGGTCATGAAAACCGTGCAATCTGACAAAAAACGATGTCATCTCGTAGGGAAACTCGTATGAATTCGTATCGATTTTGTCTGTGTCGTTCTACTTCAGGTGACACAGAAATTTGAACACTCCCGAAATTCCACTTTATCTCTCGAGGACATTACAGTTTTGAAAGTAAAAAAGATTTTTCTATTCAGAAGTTGATGACGGATAAAGTCCGCACAGATCGATACTAAGTAGGAATTTACTAAGAGTGAAAAAGTCGATCTTGCCATCAAAAAATTTCAACATAGAAACTTGATATTCAAGCTTGGCTTTTTCTGTCAATGGATGTTTTTCAAAAAACGATATCACCTCGACTCCATTAGTTTCAACTTCATATGCTTTCATATCCAAAAAGTCGAACTTTTTTATCTCTTTTTCTATTTCATCTGGATTGATATAAACGCCAAGAAGCTCCTTGCTGATGACACTATTGAGAGTACTCTTTCCACTCCCATTTGGTCCGGCAAATATTCTCAGTCTTGATATACTCATTATAATTGGATCTTTTTGCCCATCTCTACCTCTATGGCAGGCGGTAGATTTTTAATCTTCTTTTTTGTCCCGTTTGCAAAGACTATCTATCACTTCCAATACACTGTTGCCGGAAGAGAGCGCATCGAGATACGCTTTTTTGACTGCTCCCGTAGCCAATGATGGTATCAATTTTTCCAAGTTGTCAAGTTCCGCATCTTTCATCGCCATACTTCCTTTCTTTTAAAAATAACATAATTTCATCGATAAATCTCTCTGCAAGCCAAAATACCCCTCCCGGATATTCGCCGCACCTTCAAATGCCTTTTTGAGTTCGTTCCTCTCTATGCCGCTGAGCTTGATGAGCGAAGAGAGCTTGTCGCTGCTCATCTCTTTGACCTCGTCTTTTTCGTAGCTCTCCAGAATGAAATTGAGAAATTCACGCACTTTCTCGTTGTAGTAGTGTACGGCAAAGGCACACTCGCTACGGCTTTCGATATTGAAATTGGTATTGTTGTAGTGTAGAAGTTAGTCGATGAAATAGCGTTTGCCCCGTTTCCCGCCGATGAGCTTATGCCCGTCGGTAAAATAGTACTCCCGGACGATATCTTCCGCACGCCAGCCACACTCCCGAAGAAGCGGATCGATCAAATTAGCACGGGTATCGGCTTCGGTATGGGGCATACTCACCTTTCATCCATCTCGCATCGGGATATTCTATCAAAAATTGCCTATCGAATCCTCCGATTGAGATTGGTCGTACACCCTCAGTTCATTGTAGAGGCTGTCTCGTTCTACGGGGATGAATCCGCTGTTTTTTATCAGTTTGCTGAACTCCTCCACGCTCATACCCGAGGCGCTTCGGGCTCCCGCGGCGGATTGGATGGACTCTTTTTCTATCGTACCGTCGAGGTCGTCCGCTCCGAACTCCTGTGCCAGGAGTGCCAAGCCTATCGTCGATGTCGCCCAGTAGGCTTTGATATGGGGGATGTTGTCCAGTACGATTCGGGAGATGGCGTAGGTTTTGAGTATCTCCTGTGCGGTGGGGAACTCTTCGACTTTGAGGAAGTTGTTCTCTCTCTGATATACCAAGGGGATGAAGGCGTTGAAACCGCCCGTTTCGTCCTGTAGCTCTCTGAGTCTCAACATATGGTCTATGCGGTGTTCTCGTCGCTCGATATGGCCAAAGAGCATGGTGGCGTTGCTCATCCTGCCCCTCTCGTGCCATTTGCGGTGTATCTCGAGCCACCCCTGCGAACTCACCTTGCCTTTGCAGATGAAATCCCGCACCTCTTCGTCGAAGATTTCGGCTCCTCCGCCGGGCATCGAATCGACACCGTTTTCTATCATCATATCTATCACATCGTCATAGCCGATATTTTCGCTCTCCGCGAGAAAGTTTATCTCGGCGGCGGTGAGAGCCTTGATATGCAGCTGGGGCAGGGTCTCCTTTATCTTCCTAAAGGCCCCCATATACCACTCTATCCCCACATTCGGGTTGTGTGCCGAGACGATATGCACCTCTTTGGCCCCTCTCTCGTATGCGCTCGAGGCTATCGAGAGAATCTCCTCGTGGCTCATGGTGTAGCGGTTGGGATTTTTTCTGCTTGCGCTGTAGGCGCAGAATTTGCAGATATCCTTGCATATATTTGTCGGATTGATGTGCCGATTGATATTGAAAAAGCTCTTTTTGCCGTACATTCTTCGTCTGATGCCATCGGCCATCTCACCGAGAACGAAGAGATCCATATCATAGAGTTCCAGAGCCTCCTCGCGACTCATACGCCCGCCTTCGAGCACTTTTTCGACGATATCCATTCAAAGTCCTACTTTTGGAATTTCGATATTATACCAAAGCACAAATTCGCAAAAAATGCTCTATTTGAGCGCTCTGTAGAGCTCGACGAGCCAGGAGGGGAGAGAGAGCAGAGCTCTATAGACGATTTTATCGATGAAAGAGGGGCTGAAGAAGGGATTGTCACGGATATAGCTATCCACATCGAGCCTCTTTCCTCTGTTGGCGTAGAAGAATTTTCTATACTCCCTGCCAAGAAAAGTCCTTATCATATCGAGCTCTTCATCGTCGAAGTCATCTACACGCAAAGAGGCGAAATAGTCGGGGAAGACGGGGGTGGTCTCATCCCTTCTCCTCATTGCACTCTCGCTGTCTTCGAGCGAATAGAGCATACCGGTACTCTCTACGAGCGCGGCAGGAGCGATTCTGTCGCAGCGCAGGATGAAGTTGATATCCTCTCCCAGCCTCACCCCCTCTGCGAAGGTGACAGCATGCTCCAGCAGGGGCTCTTTGCGAAAGAGTATGCTTCCCAGATGTATATCGAAGCGGTTTCGGTAGAGTCTGCGGATATACTCGAGTCGCCCGAAAGCTCCATCCCTCCCTCTTTCGCATAGCCTGTGCAACTCTTCTCTTTGCGTAAACCCCTTCGTGTACTCCACCTTTTCCGCCGCAAAAAGAAAGTCTTTCCTTTCGTCCAGAAGAGAGACCAGACGCTCGAGATGTCGGGGGCACCAGAGGTCGTCTGCGTCGAGAAAGGCCACATACTCCCCCTTCGCCAGAGACAGAGCGCGGTTTCGCGCCGCCGAGACTCCGGCATTTTCCTGACGAAAGAGTCTCAGGCGGCTGTCGCCGATATCTTCGACAATCTTCGCGCCGCCATCGCTTGAGCCGTCGTCCACTACGACGATTTCGAAGCTCTGCATACTCTGTTGTAGTACCGAAGATATACTTCGTGCTATCCAGTGCTCCTTGTTGTACAGCGGTATCAGTACCGACACTCTGGGGCTACTCTCCGACACCGGACTATCTCTCTCTGTGGGGGTCGAGTTTGAGCAGAATCAGGTCCGCCACCATATTCCCAAGCAGTGTCAGAAAGGCTCCTATCATCATGATACCCATGATGACGGGGTAGTCTCTGCCAAGAGCGCTGCGGTAGAAGAGCATCCCCATCCCGTCTATGGAGAATATCTGCTCGAGTATCACGCTTCCACCGAGCAGACCGGGTAGGGAGAGCCCCAATATGGTGACGATAAAGGGCATCAGATTCGGAATTATGTAGTGTTTTACGACTATTTTCTCATCCACCCCTCTGGCTTTGGCGAAGAAGATATAGTCGCTCTCGAGTATATCTTTGGTGAGAGAGCGGATATATAGAAGCATCGAACCAAAACCGGTAAAGACGATGACACTTATGGGAAGTACCATATGCCACGCCACATCGAGCCAGCCCGCCAGCCCCTCTTTTGAATCGATACTGTGTATTCCGGTAATGGGGAAAAGCTCCAGTTTCATACCGAAAAACATTATGAGAATGAGAGCCAGATAGAAGGAGGGCATGGCATAGCTGAGCAAAGAGAGCTGCTTCATACTCTTCTCGTAGAGCCCGCCTCTCATGGCACTGCGTATGCCGTAGCGCATGGAGAGGAAAAAGATCAGAAGCATCGCCGTAAGGTTCATCCCGACGGTTATACCTACCCTCTCTCTTATCTCGTCCCATACACTCCTGCCGCTTGCGAAGGATACCCCGAAATCCAGATGTACGATTGCATCGAGCCAGTGAAGATACTGTATATGCAGGGCTTTATCTAGGCCATAGACGCTTTTGAGCTTCTCTATCGCTTCGGGGGTCATACCGGGATTGAGACTGCCGGCCTCGAAGAAGCTGTTTGGAGCTATATGCACGGCCGCAAAGCCTATGAGCGATATGAGCAGAAGCATCCCGCACAGATAGAGAAGCTTTCGGATAAAGAGTTTGACCAAAGCTCGTTTCAACTATCTCCCTTCTATCATCATCGCGAAGAACTCTTCCGCATCGAGAGAGGCGGAGCCCACGAGTACACCATCAACATTCTCTATGGCCGATATCGATGCGATATTCTCCCTCTTCACACTTCCGCCATAGAGCAGGGGAGCGGATATACGGCGTCTGAGCTCGTCGTGCGTAGCCCTTATCTCTTCGACCGTGGCCGACCTGCCCGTGCCTATGGCCCAGATGGGCTCGTAGGCGACGATGAGCTTCTCGTAATCGATATCTATCCCGTCGAACTGCTCCCATAGATATTCGGCTACCGCTTCCTCACCGCTCTCTCTCACCTCTATGGGCTCTCCTATGCAATAGACTATCGTGAAATCCGCCTCTTTGTACCAAGCGAATTTGCGGGAGACGAACTCCTGCTCTTCCGCCAGAAGCTGACGCCTCTCGCTGTGGCCTATGAGTATAGTCTCTATACCGAACTCTTCGAGCTGTTGCAATCCTATCTCTCCCGTATATGCCCCCTTTTGAGCCATATAGGCGTTTTGCGCACCTACGGTTATATGTCCGCTCGAAGCCTGCAGGGCTGTCGCGGGAGGGAAGAGCAGTACTCTCTCCTCCCATTGCGCTTCGCAGAGTCTCTTCTCGAGAGTCTCGATATATCGTGCGGTGGAGGCACGGGTATGGTTCATCTTGAAGTTGGCCGCATATATCATCCTGCCCACCTCAATTCTGCAGAGCGACTATGCCGGGGAGCTCTTCACCCTCTATCAGCTTGAGGCTGGCCCCGCCGCCTGTACTGACAAAGGTCATCTCATCCACATCTCCGGCCCGTTGTGCCACATCGGCCGTATCTCCTCCCCCTACTATGGTGGTGGCGTGTGTTTCGGCGATGTAGTGCGACATCTTGATGGAGCCTTTGGCAAACTTTTCCATCTCGAAGACTCCCATCGGTCCGTTCCAGATAATCGTATGCGCATCGTTGAGGGCCTCTCTGAAGAGTCTGGTCGTCGCAGGGCCTATGTCCAGCCCCATCCACTCTTTCGGAATCTCCTGAGTCGGCAGATATTTGACGGTGCTATGCTCGCTGAATTCTGGCGCCACGACCACATCGACGGGGAGATAGAATTTGATGCCGTTGCGTCTGGCTTTGTTCATTACATTGATAGCTTCGTCTATGAGGTCCTCCTCCACGAGAGATTTACCTATCTCGTAACCCATCGCCTTGAGAAAGGTAAATGCCATACCCCCGCCGATGATTATTTTGTCCACCTTCTCTATGAGCTTGTTGAGAGCCTCGAGTTTGCCCGAGACCTTGCTTCCGCCCACGACGGCTACGAAGGGGCGGGTAGGGTTTTCGAGCACCTTGCCGAAGAAGTTCACCTCCTTTGCCAGAAGGAAGCCGGCTCCCTTGTGCTCTCTATCGTAAAATTTCGTAATGGCGTATATCGAGGCGTGCTTGCGGTGGCAGGCTCCGAAAGCGTCGTTTATATAGATTTCACCAAATTGGGAGAGCTCTGCGGCGAACTCTTCGTCATCTTTGGTCTCACCGGCATCGAAGCGCAGATTCTCCAAGAGAAGTACATCTCCATCCCGCATCTTCGCATAGAGCTCCTTGGCTCTTTGGCTTATCACCTTTCCGCTCTTGGAGTCGTCGAAAAAGAGTTCATGCTTTATCTTCAGAAGAGTATCGAGTCTTTTGTACACTGGGTAGAGACTGTATTTCTCTTCGAACTTTCCGGCTTCGGGACGCGAAAAGTGTGATGCGAGCACCACTTTGCACTGTCTGTCTATACAGTAGCGTATGGTAGGCAGTGCGGCTCTTATTCTCCTATCGTCACTGATATTTCCGAATTCGTCTATAGGTACATTGAAGTCACAGCGAATAAATACCGTTTTGCCGTCTATATCCAGCTCCCTGATAGTTTTCATCTATATACTCTCCTTATAAGACCCGCACTCTCACGGCGTCCCGAAATTATGTTACCATTGCGACATATTTTACTCAAGCGACTCTCTCAAACGCCTGAAAAGAGGCAGCTACGGGAGTCTGGAAACGGAGATGTGCACTTTTGGAAAGTCGAATATGAAGACAGCTCTCTTCGGAGGCAGTTTCGATCCTCCTCATGTGGGGCATCTGGAGATAGTGCGCAGGGTATTGAATCTGCCCGATATCGAGAGGGTCGTCGTCGTACCCGCGTGGCTGAACCCCTTCAAGAGCACAAGCTGTGCCGATGCCGAAACGAGACTGCGTTGGTGTCGTGAACTCTTCGATATGGAGGGGGTGGAGGTGGACGACTTCGAGGTCGCAAGTGGCAGAAGGGTCTATACGGTAGAGACTGTGCGGGAGTTGAAACGGAAGTATCCCTCCTTGAGCGCGATCGTGATAGGTTCGGACAATCTGAAGGATATCGGGAAGTGGAGAGATTTCGAAAAACTCGATGCACAGATGGAGTGGATAGTCGTAGGTAGAGGCGAAGTGGCCAGACATGAGCTCGAAAGGCTCGGCAGATACCGCTACATAGAGATGGATATACCCGTAAGCTCCAGCCGCATCAGGGCAGGCGGAGGCAGAGAGTATCTCGATAAGAGACTCGCAGCAGAGATAGAAGAGTATTACAACAACGATTCAGGAGAGAATATATGAGAGATATTAGAGAGAGAATAGAGCGCATCGTAGAGGTGCTCGACGAGAAGAAGGGTGAAGAGATAGAGGTTTTCGATCTGCACGATAGCGACTATATAGCCAAAGAGGTGGTGATGGTGAGCTCGCTTGGCGGCAGACATACGCAGGCACTGCTGGACCATCTCAAAGAGACTCTCAAACCCGAAGGAGAAGAGTTCATCTCGACGGATGAGAGCGACGAATGGATAGTGGTGGACCTCGGAGATATAATCATACATATAATGACACCGCAATATCGTAGAAGATACGATATCGAGCACTTCCTGCAGGAGATAGCCCGCAAAGGCGCAAAGTGATTGCGCGCACTCACTCGTATCTCGCTCCCCCCACGAAGTCGAGCAGGAGATAGAGTCCGAGTAGAAGCGGAGGGAGGGTATATATCTTCCAGCAGTACTTACCCGTCAGCAGATAGCGTAGCAGAAAGAGCCAGGCTGTCAGAATCGAAAGCTCGAAAAGTATGAAAAAGGGAAGCACAGCGCGGCTGACGCTCCCCGCGAAGGAGAGAAAAAAGAGGTAGAGGAGTGTGGCAAGGGCTATCGCGCTTTTGCGTCTATCTCCACTTCTTGAATAATCCAGCCATATCGCTCCAATATTCAGAAGCAGAAAGAGAAGTATCTTGAAAATCATGGCAAGCCCCCGCAAAAGATATCTTCGAGCGCTATTATACGATATTTTTAGCGGAGTGATACAAGCGCAAGTTCAGTATGGGCGCTTGGTGTGGGAGTCTGAATCAGTAGTACTCCCAGTGTATCCTGTTTACACTATTGCATCTGCCTGACATAAGGATTCGGTAGAGCTATAGAGCCTGACTGCTATTTTTGATATGTTAATCCATATCCGATAAGTAGGCAAGATTTTTGCCTGCGAAGCTTGCCCGTCGTCTATCTTTATATAGCTCTCTCTTTGATGAACTTTTCCATCTCATCCACTATCTCGTCTATGCCTCTTTCGCCGTCTATGACTCTTAGCAGGGATTTCTCTTCGTAGAATTTCTGTATAGTCGGCAGAGGCTCCGTATATATCTTCATCCTGTCGTTGAAGACCTCTTCGCTGTCGTCGCTTCTGCGTACTTCGGCCTCCTGAGCTCTTCCGAGTATCCTCTCTCTGGCCACTTCTTCGCTCACTCTCACCTCTATTACGGATGCGAGCTCTATGTCGGATTGCAAAAAGAGAATTTTGTCGAGTTCGAACATCTGCTCTTCGCTTCTGGGGAAACCGTCGATAAGTATTATCTCTCTATCTGTCTGTCTGATTGCGCTTATGATGGTGTCTATGACTATTTTCAGGGGTACAAGTCGGCCTTTGGAGATATAGCTCTCTATTTCGGCACCGAGCTCGCTGCCGCTTGCAACCTCCTGTCTGAGCATCTCACCGGTAGAGAAGTGTACGATGGTATCGGGATTTCTCTCGGCTATTATCTGGGCGTCGGTCGTCTTTCCCGAGCCTGGTGCACCGATTATCAAAAAGAGTTTTTTGGACATTTTGTGTTCCTTTCTTCGTTATTCGGCGGATGCCGTTTTTCTGACTCTGATAGCGAGCTCTCTGAGCTGTTCGCTATCCACTTCGCTCGGAGCGTGTGCAAGCAGACACTGGGCTTTCTGTGTCTTGGGGAAGGCTATGACATCTCTTATACTGTCGGTACCGGCGAGCAGCATGATGAGCCTGTCGAAGCCCATGGCGAAACCGCCGTGCGGAGGAGCTCCGAATTTGAGGGCGTCGAGCAGGAAGCCGAACTTCTCCCGGGCCTCCTCTTCGTCGATACCGAGAAGCTTGAATATCTCCTCCTGTATATCCTCTCTGTGGATACGAATCGAACCGCCGCCAAGCTCCACACCGTTTACCACGATATCGTAGGCTATCGACTCTATCTCCTCGACCTCTTCGAAATCGAGAGTGCCTTTCTCGGAGAGTTTGGGCATGGTGAAGGGGTGGTGCAGAGCCTTGAGCCTGCCATCTTCGACTTCGAACATCGGGAAGTCCACGACCCAGAGGAATCTGTATTCATCTTCGGGGATTATATCCATCAATTCGGCGAGATAGAGTCTGAAGCGGCCCATATAGTCAAGTACCGTCTTCTTCTCTCCGGCCCCGAAGAATACGACATCTCCGATTTCGAGTCCGCATCTCTCTATGATGGCGTCGAGGTCCTCTGTACTGAAGAATTTGGTCAGAGGCCCTTTGAGCCCCTCCTCTTTCATCTGGAAGTAGCCCAGTCCCTGCGCTCCAAACTTTCGTACATACTCTTCGAAGCCCTTCATCTGTCGTTTGGAGAATATATTGTCTCCGTTGGGAACCTTGAGAGCCTTTATTCTGTTGCGTTTGGGCGATTTGGCGATAGTGCTGAATATTTCGTTGTCGCATCTTTCGAAGATATCGATCACATCCACCATCTCCATCCCGAATCTCGTATCGGGTTTGTCGGAGCCGTATTTTTCCATCGCCTCTTTGTGGGTCATTCTGGGGAAATGCTCGGGTAGCTTGTCGCCTTTGCCGCAGGCGGTGAATATATCTCTTATGAGCTTTTCCGCCACGGCTATGACATCTTCCTGGTCACAGAAACTCATCTCGACATCTATCTGGGTGAACTCGGGCTGTCTGTCGGCCCTGAGGTCTTCGTCTCTGAAACATTTGGCGAGCTGGAAATATCTGTCGAAACCGCCGACCATCAGGAGCTGCTTGAAGAGCTGGGGAGATTGCGGAAGCGCATAGAACTCACCGGGCCATACACGGCTCGGTACGAGGTAGTCTCTGGCGCCCTCCGGAGTCGATTTCGTGAGTATCGGTGTCTCCACTTCCAGAAAGCCCTGCTCGTCGAGTGAGTTTCTCGTGGCTATGGCGGCTTTGGAGCGGAGTTTGAAGATATTGTACATCTTCTGGTTACGCAGATCGAGATATCTGTATTTCAGACGAATCTCTTCGTTGACCTTCTCGTCTCCGAGGTCGAAGGGCATGGGCCTAGAGCGGTTTTCTATCTTGAGCTCGTCCACCACTATCTCTATCTTCCCTGTTTTGAGATTGGGGTTTTCGAGACCCTCTCCTCTCGCTCTGACCTTTCCAGAGGCTATCAGTACGAATTGATCGCGTACTTCGTCGGCCACTTTGTGTGCCTGGGCACTGTCTGCCGGGTCGCACACCAGCTGTACCACTTCATCCTTGTCTCTGAGGTCTATGAAGATGACACCCCCGTGGTCTCTGCGGCTGTTGACCCAGCCCGCGACGGTAACCCTCTTACCTATATCGTTTTCGTCCAATTCCGCACAATAATGTGTTCTCAATTTCTCTTCCTGTTCTTGTATAATTTGGCGCGATTATAACCAAAAGGGACTGATATGTGCTTTTGCACCGACCATATCGTCTCCTTTTACTCTTCTCTCTCCTTCGACGCTCTTCTCTCTTTCGAGCTCGATTTGGAAAATCTCAGCAGCTCATCCGTACTCTTTACATATTCTGGTATATTTTCGAAGCATTTCAGAAGAATTTTGGAGGCTGCCAGAGCATCGTTGTATGCCCGATGGTGACTCTTCATACCGAGATTCAGTTTTTCGTTGAGATAGGCTAGGCCGTATTTTTCGCTCTCTATCGATCTTTTGGCAAGATTTATCGTACAAAGTACTGGATTGCCTATATGTCCCAGACCGAAACGGTTGAAGGAGGCATCGAGAAATCCATAGTCGAAAGAGGCGTTGTGGGCCGTGAAGACGGCACTGCCCATAAATCCCCTCAGTTTCGTAAGGACCTCTTTTCTGCCGGGGGCTCCTATGAGGTCGCTCGGCTCTATACCCGTTATTCTACTGATATGTTCCGGTAGATAGGCACAGGCTACGAATGTTTCGAAACGGTCTATGATTTGTGCGTTTTTTATCATTACTGCACCCAGCTCTATAACCTGTGATCTTCCCGGTTTGGAGCCGTTGGTCTCGATATCTATCACACAGTAGAGCTCTTCCCTCCACGACCTGAAGAAGGTATCGAGTCTGTATCCGTCGGCTGTTTCGCTTATTGGATATCCCGATGCCTGGAGAATGAAAAAGAGGGTCCTGCTCTCTTCCGATACGGCGCATGAGCTAACGATGCGCTCGAAGGCTTCATAGGAGAGCAGGCCGCCGTTTTTACGGAAGGAGTTCGTGAGTTTTTCAAAGAGCTTTTGCATTCTCTATGAACTTTCTCACTTTTTCGGGATCTTTTTTCCCCTTGGCTGCTTCCGTACCGCTGCTTACATCTACAGCGTAGAAACCGTAACCTGCGAGAGTGCCGACATTCTGTGCATCGAGGCCTCCCGCGAGTATGATTTTCGAGTTGTCTCTACCGTCGAACCATTCGATATTGAGTCTCTTTCCGCTGCCGCCGTAACTCTCGCACCAGGCATCGACCAGTCTGTATCTGTCGGAAAATCTATCTATATCCTCCGCCGATTTGGCTCTGACTACAGGTATGGTGGGAAAGTCTATCGAATCGGCGAACTCTTCGTCGATATCGAAATGGAGCTGGGCGAGGCTTATTCCGCTCGTATGAGCCATCCTCTCTATATCTTGCGCACTTTCGTTTACGAAGAGTCCGACCTTCTCCACGAAGGGGGGGAGCTCTTCTATTATCTTCGCGGCTCTTTCGGGCTTTATATAGCGTGGAGAGGGAGGGTAGAAGACGAAACCGAGAGCATCGGCACCGCAGGAGACGGCATAGATCGCGTCTTCGAGATTGGTTATCCCGCAGATTTTGACTCTCATCATGGCCGCCTGAGCGACTCTATGGCTTTGGAGTAGCCGAGAGGATGGCCGAAGATATAGCTTCCCGCCACCGCGATATCGACTCCGGCATCGGCAATACTCTCTATATTGGCGTCACTCACCCCTCCGTCTATCTCTATCAGACAGTCCGGATTTCTCTTCTGGGTCAGCTCCTTGAGCCGTTTGGCCTTTTCCAGCACATTGGGGATGAACTTCTGCCCTCCGAAGCCGGGATTGACACTCATCAGAAGTACCATATCGAGATATTCGAGCAGATACTCTATCTCCGATACCGGCGTATGCGGATTGAGGACTACGGCGGAACCTATGCCCAGAGAGCGTATTTTCGAGGCGAGCCTGTTGGGATGAAGCTCCGACTCTATATGAAAGGAGATGAATTTGGGTTCGAGCGGAGCGAAGAGCTCTACGAAAAAGTCGTTTTTATCCACCATCAGATGTATATCCAGAGGCTTGGAGGCCGCTTTGGCTACAGCCTCCACCACTACCGGACCTATCGTCATATTGGGTACGAAGTGACCGTCCATCACATCCACATGCACATAGTCACAGCCGGCGTCACAGATATCCTTCACCTCCTGTGCGAGTCTGCCGAAATCGGCGGAGAGGATACTCGGTGCGATAAGCATTGCAATCCTTTGCTTCTATTTTATACGAATCCATAAGGCTTTCGCTCTCATGGAAAGATTCGCAATTATAACGAAAGAGAAGAGGCTTTGATTGTATAATAGCCGATAGTTGTGCGACACTTTATCAAATATAGCGAAGAGGAGGGGAGAGAATGAGAGTGGGGAGTGAGTTTTTCATGAAGCTCGCCATCGAAGAGGCGTGGAGATTTCAGGGACTTACATATCCCAATCCGGCCGTTGGAGCGGTGGTTACGAGGGAGGGGAAGATACTCTGTGTAGAGGCTCATAGAAGAGCGGGAGAGGCACATGCCGAAGTCAGAGCACTGCTTGCGGCCTATGAGAGCATTGTAGATGCCAGAATTCCCGATATAATCTATCGGGATGCCTTCAAAGCTCATGAATTTCTGCTCGAGCTTCCGGAAGGATTCTTCTCGGAGTGTGAAATATATGTGACTCTCGAGCCGTGTTCACATATGGGCAAAACACCCTCGTGCGCCTCTTTGCTCGCCTCTTTGTCTCCGAAGAGAGTCTATATGGCCTGTGGCGACCCCATCGAGGGGCATGGTGGAGGAGCCGCACTTCTGAGAGAGAAGGGGATAGATGTGTTTACGGGGGTGTGTGAGGAGGAGGCCTCCATCCTTATCGAACCTTTCCTCATATGGAGAGAGAGGGGCTTCGTCCTCTTCAAGTTGGCTCAGACGAGCAATGGCAGAATCGGAGGAGGATATCTGAGCTCGAAAGAGTCGCTCGAACATGTCCACTCTCTCAGAGCGGTGGCGGATAGACTCGTCATAGGAGGCAATACCGTCAGATCTGACAGACCGCGACTCGACTGCCGTTTCGTAAAAGAGGGCAGAGCCCCCGATATAACTATCTACTCCCGCAGGAACGACTTCGACGAGACTATACCTCTCTTCGAAATACCCGATAGAGAGGTCGAGATATCCGATACTCTGCACGAAGTTCTGCAAAAACCGGGATTTCTGCTTGTGGAAGGGGGTGAAGGGATGCTTCGTGCGCTTGCCGAAAAGATAGATTGGATGCTCTTCTATCAGACTCCTAAGCTGAGTGTCCATCCTCTATCGTATAATATCGATAAAAATCTACAGTTTCTACACCACAGTCGAGTGGGTGTCGATATTGTGATATGGAGTCGTTTTGGATAAGCAGAAGAAGCAGGAAAAGATCGTAAATATGTTCGACGAGATAGCGCAGACCTACGATCTCGCCAACAGAGTTTTGAGTTTCGGAATAGATGTACAGTGGAGAAAGAAGGGGTGCGACAAAGCATACGAGATTCTCGATACGAAGAGGATAGAGAGTATAACCGATGTGGCCACGGGCACGGGTGATCTACTCCTGCACTGGAAGGAGAGGGCGGCACTCAAAGGTATCGAGGTGGAGAGATTCGTGGGTGTGGACCCTTCGGTAGGTATGCTCGAGGTAGCCAGAAAGAAGGTCGATTTCGCCGATTTCATAGAGGGTAGGGCGCAGGAGCTCCCGCTCGAAGACGAGAGCAGCGAAATAATCTCCATAAGCTACGGGATACGCAATGTGGTGGATAGGAGAGAGGCTCTGGCAGAGTTCTACAGAGTGCTCAAACCTGGTGGTATAGTGGTGATACTCGAGTTTACGAAAGAGGAGAAGAGATCTCTACTCTCACCCCTGGTGAACTTCTATATGAAAAAGATACTCCCCACCATAGGTGGACTCGTTTCGAAAAACTACGAGGCATACAGATATCTTCCGGACTCCATAGAGGAGTTTCTCACAGCCCGAATGCTTTGTGAAGAGCTTTCGCAAAGTGGTTTCGAGATGAAGTATCTCAAACCCTTTTCCATGGGGATAAGCACCCTTTTCGTCGCGAGGAAGGTATGAGTTGAACCCTCTGAGCGTCACATCGCTAAACGAGAAGATCAAATCTCTGCTCGAAGTCACTTTCGAAGCTATATCGGTGGAGGGGGAGATATCTTCCGTCACCTACCACAATAGCGGGCATATATACTTCTCCATAAAAGACGAAAAGAGCGCTCTTCGCTGTGTGATGTGGCGTTCGAACGCTTCGAAGCTGAAATTCCGTCTCGAAAAGGGTGAACATATAGTAGTCTTTGGCAATATCGGAGTCTATACCCCAAGAGGAGAATACCAGCTCATTGCCCGCTCGATAGAGCCCTATGGCAAAGGCTCTCTCGCTCTGGCTTTCGAACAGATGAAAAAGAGACTTTCCGCCAAAGGATATTTCGACAGAGCCGGAAAGAAGCCCATTCCTCTCTTTCCCTCGATAGTCGCCGTGGTTACGGCGCAAGGCGGTGCCGCTTTGCAGGATATGACGAGAGTGGCGGCTAGGCGCTGGCCTCTGAGCGAAATAGTACTCTTCGACACTCCCGTACAGGGAGAAGGGGCTGCGGAGTCGATAGCCCGTGCCATAGCCGAAGCGGACGAATATGGAGCCGATGTCATAGTCGTAGGCAGAGGAGGTGGCTCCATAGAGGATCTTTGGGCTTTCAACGAAGAGCCTGTCGCAGATGCGATATTCAGGGCCAAAACCCCCGTCGTAAGTGCCGTAGGCCACGAAGTGGATACGCTCATAAGCGACTTCGTGGCAGACTTGAGAGCTCCTACACCCAGTGCCGCCATGGAGATGATTCTTCCCGATGCGGATGAGATGCTCTTTACGCTCGATGAGCTCGAGGAGCGTATGCGAAACAGAGAGAGGGAGATACTTTCGCGCAAAAGCTCCGAACTCGACGAAATCCAGAGAGCTCTCAAAAATGTCTCCGTACAGAGGCGACTGAAGATGCTTCAAGAGAGCTTCGTAAGAGTCGAACACGATCTGGATGAGGTGATGAGATACAGGCTCTCTTCTCTCTCGGAGA
Source organism: uncultured Nitratifractor sp. (assembly GCA_913054475.1). Taxonomy (GTDB): domain Bacteria; phylum Campylobacterota; class Campylobacteria; order Campylobacterales; family Sulfurovaceae; genus Nitratifractor. Next base: position 1,856 of record CAJXJF010000034.1, on the reverse strand, counting down.
CGACCCTGCCCGTAGAGAGAAGACTCTCCGAAGCCATGAGCTTTGTTTTGAAGAGTAAATCCTCGCAGATAGAGAGAGTCTGCGATATACTCAGGATGAACGATCCGAGACACAAAATCAAAGAGGGGTGGGCGGAAGTGTCGAAAGATGGCAGAAGAGTTCCGCTCTCCTCTCTCGCTATCGGTGATACCGTCGTACTGGCGGATGCGGACAATGTGGTGGAAGCTGTAGTCAGAGAGAAGAGAGAGATAGCAAAAGGAGAGAATCATATATGGAATTCAAAAAAAGGATAGAGAATGAACGGTAGTGAAGTGTTGACATTTTCCGAGCTTTTGCTCAAACTGCAGAACTTCTGGGCGAAGGAGGGTTGTACGGTGGTACAGCCCTACGATATATTTTCCGGTGCGGGTACTTTCCACCCCGCCACTCTTCTGAGGTCTCTGGATTCGACACCCTGGGCGACCGCCTATGTGGCTCCTTCACGCAGGCCTACGGACGGAAGGTATGGAGAGAATCCCAACAGGCTGGGTGCATACTATCAGTTTCAGGTTCTTATCAAACCCTCACCGGAGAATATTCAGGAGCTGTACCTCAAATCGCTCGAGGAGCTCGGACTGGATTTGAAAGAGCACGATATAAGATTCGTGGAGGACAACTGGGAATCGCCCACTCTGGGAGCATGGGGCTTGGGCTGGGAGGTCTGGCTCGACGGTATGGAGGTCACTCAGTTCACCTATTTTCAGCAGGTGGGCGGTATCTCTTGCGATCCGGTAGCTGTGGAGATTACATACGGGACCGAGAGACTGGCGATGTATCTTCAGGGTGTGGAGTCGGTCTTCGATATCGTCTGGAATATCGACGGCTCGGAGGTGATCAGCTATGCCGATGTCCACAAAGAGAGTGAGTACGAGTTCAGCAGATATCACTTCGAAGTGGCCGATACCGAAATGCTACTGCGACATTTCGAAGACGCCAGCCGTGAGTGCAGACGGTGTCTCGAAGCGTCTCTCCCCCTGCCGGCATACGATCAGTGTATGATAGCCTCCCACACTTTCAATGTACTCGATGCCAGAAAAGCCATCTCTCAGGCACAGAGACAGAACTATATTCTGAAAATCAGAGAGCTCTCCAAGGGCTGTGCCGAACTATACAAAGCGCAGGAACAGGAGAGACTAAAAAGGGTCAAAAGCAGATAGAGCATAAGCGAAACGGGTGGTCGTCGCTTCGACACCTTTTCGCTATTGACATACCGTAAAGGAGTGACGCAATGAAAGAGTTCATTTCTATAAAGCCCCGGAGATGGTCGAACAGGGATATTTGGTAGAGCAGACAAACTCAAGGCCTTTTCGTCATCCAATCCTAGTAAAATCTTTAGAACATCTAAGCTACCACCCCAAGTCCCTCGGAAGTCAGGAAGATAATCCTCTTCATTGTCAGTTTCGAGAACCAAGTAAGAGCAAAAGTGCCTTCCCCAACAAAGAGAGCCTACTCAAGTTACTTTACATGGGTACTCAAAATGCACAGAAAAAATGGAGCAAAGCAATCCGCAACTAAAATCCAGCTCTATCTCGATTGACCCTTTGCTACAAAGGGAGGTTGGATAGCTATCTGGAGTTATAACAAGATTGTGCTCTACTTTGGGTTGAGACAAAAGATTGAACAGTCTCTTGGATTTCATCGATAGTTGTAAGCTATTTGGTGATAGGTTTAGTCATGAATTAAATTTCATTACAATTAAGATAATTCATCTTCCCGACTTCCACCCTAAAATCTCGACAAAGCCCTATATTACGGGCTTTCTACTTCAAATTCAGGCACTACATCACTCTTGTATCAATACGGCACGATTGCGTAGT
>CAJXJF010000033.1 GCA_913054475.1 uncultured Nitratifractor sp. | reverse complement strand
ACATCTTTCTTGTGATGTTGCAAAATGGTCTATCAATGTTACTATATCAACATCATAAGGAGACCTTTGGTGACTATTTCCGCTTTCACCAGCTTTTATTGGTGGCAATAACCCTTGTATATTCCATTTAGGTATCATTTTTTTGTCCTTTTTAATCAACCTCACCCTACCAGTAAGCAACTCTTGCATCATCCCTGTTTTTATCGCTTTTGATTTATCTGATTTTGATTTTAAAACTTCTATCTCTTTATCACCTGAAAGCTTGACCATATCATCAAGCGATGCACCTTCAGAAACACCTATCAAAGCATCGGGATTATTTAAAAAAGAAGAGTCAGAACATAATCTTTATACTCACTGGCATCCATTCCACCACGAAGCTCATCCGCACTAGCCCATAGCAAGCTGTAAAGTTCTGTTTTTTTGATAGCCAACTTTTTACCTTTTAATTGGTCCATTTTTTAAAATTTCATTAGATTCCTAATTGAGCATCCCACTGTATGCAAATACTCTTCAGGACAAAAATAGCTTTTCCGTCGCTTGCGATGGTAGACTATTTACCCATCCTGCCTTTTAAGCAACATACATTTTAATGCACTATAAGTAATTATAACCCATTTTTTTGAAGAGCTGCTTCATAACAATGTCTCGCTGAAGTCTCCGACTTCTTTGAGTTTAAGGGTAATGTTGCACTGTTTTGGGCTCTTGTATGTAAAAAGGGCGATAGGGCAGAATAGCCGTTATATCTATCAGCTATAAAAGGAGTGTATGTACGATTTGAAACAGCTTTTGTACAGACTTGCGCAATCAGTGGATTCCAGATATCGCGGTGGCTATTTTGGCAGATAGCTTCTCCAGAATGCCGCTTTGTGTCTTGACTATATCGTCCCAGTGCATAGATGTGGAGTTTTCTGCGTAGGAGAACTCCTCTCCCGTGACGATTTTGCGCTCCTGCATATCGGCTATGCTCCATCTACCCTGAATAACGACTCTTCCGCTCGGGTCCGTATCCATTCTCTCTATCTTCAGGAAGATTCTGTATCTGTCATCTACCGGTTCTTTCCAGGGGGTGGATAGGAAACTGTATCCGTGGACCCTCGAAGCGAGGCTGCTTCTTAGAAAGCTCTGGATATTTTTCGCCAAATCACCCGCCCAGGCTTCGTTTTCGTCTATATCGATACGATTTTCCGATTTTCTGGATATAAGCTGTTTGCCTTCGAGATAGTCGGCGAGTTCCACATTGGCAATACCTATGATTTTCGTCGGAATTCTGTGGCTGTAGAGAGCGCTTCCCGAAGCGGGCTCGAGTCGGTAGTAGTTCGACGGTGTGCCACAGCCTGCCGCAAGAAGCGAAAGCAGAAGTAGTGCGGATATTCTCTTTTTCATCTACCTCCCCCTGATTATCGATTCGGGATGTCTCTGAAGATAATCTGTAAGCTCTTTGATGGAGCGGCTCATCCTGCTGATATCGTCGAGCATCTTTATCAACTCCCTGTTCGTTGGCGAATTGTGTTCGAGATAGTTTCTTCTCGTCTCTTGTATCGCCCTTTCGGTTTCGCCCAATATTTTATTGAGTCCGGGCAGAGTCTCTTTTCTGAAGATGGTGAGTGAATCACCGCTTCGCTCCAGAAGTCTGTTGCCGCTATCTATGGCTCTATCTATTCGCGGAAGGGTTTTGTTCTTGATTATCTCCATACTCTCTTTGAGATTCTCGCCTATCTCTTCGAAAGGAATCCTAGAGAGTCTGTTGAGCAGAGTCTGGATATCGCTTTTGAGTGTCTCTATCGTGGCTGGAACGGTAGGCATGACATAGAGACCGTTTTTCTTCTCCACCTTCACGGGGGGAACATTTTCGAAGAATTCCAGATTTATGAACATCTCTCCGGTAAGCAGATTTCCGCTTTGCAGTTGCGCTCTGAATCCCTTGTCGATCAGTTTTTTGAAGACTTGGACATTCACTTCGTTTTCTTCCCCTCTCTTGCCTATAATAGTGAAGCGCTCTGGTTCTATCTTTATCAATACCGGCAGTTCGAAATCACCGATATCACTGTTTCCGACAAGAAAAAAGTCCACCACTTCGCCTATCTTTATCCCTCTGAACTCTACGGGAGAACCCTGTTTCAAACCTCTGATGGAGTGTTTGAAATATACCCAGAAAAAGAGTTCCCGTCCATATGTGATTTTGCTTGCCTCTTTTTTGTTCTTGAAAAGCACGAAATGTCTATACTCTTTGGCCAATTTCCCCTTTTTGAAGTTTTGCAGATTGTCGAAGGCAAGCCCACCGGATAGAATCGAAGTCATAGACTCCGTACGGATATTCACTCCATCCGCATTTATCGTTGCATCTATTCCGCTCGTATTCCAGAATCTGCTGCTCTCTCTCACCAGTTTGTCGTATGGCGCTTTGATGAAGATATCTATAAGCACTTTTTGTGCATCGGGAGATAGGTGATAGGAGATTACGCTACCGGCATTTATCTTCTTGTAGTAGATGGGGGAGCCGGGTTGGAGAGAGCTTCTGTCGCCAGCCTCCAGTATGAAACGCTTGCCGGATACCTCGTCGAGAACCACGGGAGGATTTTCCAGCCCCTTGAATCTGCTTACACTTTTGCTCCCTTTGCGCGGGTCCATCCCTATATAGGCTCCCGAGAAGAGGGTATCGAGTCCCTCTACCGAGTTTGTCGTCAGACGGGCGTGAACTATCCAGAACTTGGTCTTTTCGCTTAGATAAGGCTTCATCTCCTTGTTGAGTTCTACGGTGACTATGACCGATTTCAGCTCTTCGTCGAATCGTACCTTTTTCACCTTCCCTACAGCTATATCCTTGTACTTCACCACCGATTTGTCTTCGCTGATTCCCGTGGCCGACTTGAAGACTATCTCGATGGTCGGGCCCCTATCGCTGATATTTTTGACTATCAGAACCACTCCTATCAGCAGAGCCGTAATAGGTACGATCCATACCGTAGAAAAGTATCTTTTATGCTTGCTGTAAACCGCCTCTTTTATCTCTTTTTCCATAAATTATTCCATCTTTTCTTCTTTGCAGTTTCCACCGTCCCAGATGAGACGGGGGTCGAAAGCCATAGCGGCGAGCATAGTCAAGATGACGACAAGCAGGAAGTAGATGGCGCCGGCACCAGCCTTTATCTGCGTAAAAGCTCCGAAGTGTACCAGAGCTATCATGATGGATACTACATATACATCCACCATAGACCATCTGCCTATGAGCTCTGTCAGCTGATAGAGTTTCTGTCTGCGTTGCCTGCTTTTGCATACTCCTTTGTGTACACTGTAGTTGAGATAGAGCAGAATCACCATCTTTATGAAGGGAACCACTACACTGGCGATGAGTATGACGAAGGCAATCAGATATGAGCCGCTTTCGAAAAAGTATATTATACCGCTTATGATAGTGTCCGACTCCGTACCTGCGAAAGTGTGCACATGCATCATCGCAAAGAGATTGGCGGGTATGTAGAAGATGATACTCGCTATCACCAGGGCGACGCTTCTTTGCAGACTATCCTTTTTTCTCATATAGACTTCGCTTCCGCATCTCGGGCAGTATCTAAAAGCGCTGCCGTCGTCTTCCTCTTTGGAAAAGTCGAGAAGCTGATGACAGATGGGGCATGAGCCTATCGATTTTTCTATACCTCTCATCTCCTTTTCTTCCCATCGGATTCTTCTATCATATCCCACACCGGATGTGGGTCGAAAATCATATGGGAGTATGCCAGTATTGGAATGAGTATGACGAAAGCCCAGAAAGAGATTCCCGTATGTATATCGCCCATCTTCACCAGCTTTACGATGGAGACGAGCGTACCTACCATAAATACATCCAGCATACCCCAGGGGCGTATCTCTTCGAGTATTTTTATGAGAGGTATCATAAACAGAGCCCTTTTCCCGTGATATAACAGTCCGAAAAGCACCATGGAGAGCGTTATATAGACAAAGGGAACCAGTATTGTGGTCATGAAGACGGCTATGGCCATTATATAGTCTCCGTCGAGATAGAGGTATTCGATACTTGTGGCGAAGTTGGCGGACGACTCTTTGCCTATGACGCTGAAAGTGAGAATCGGATAGTAGTTGGCCAAGATGAAGAGTATGAACGAAGCTATCGACATGGCGTAGAGTTTCTCTATCATCCCGGGATAGTTTCTAAAGAGAGTGTGCCCGCAGTTGGGACATTTGTATCTACCCTTCCTAGGGGGATATGGTATCTCGCTTATCTCATCGCACTTATGACAGCAGATGTAGCGTTTGCCCATTCTATCTCCACGATTTGTAGATATTTATGAGTCCGTTGGTGGAGGAGTCGTGACTCTCTATCTTCTTATCGCTTTCAAGTTCGGGCAGAATTCTTTTGGCCAGAGCCTTTCCGAGTTCGACTCCCCACTGGTCGAAACTGTAGATATTCCATATCACACCCTGTACGAATATCTTGTGTTCGTAGATGGCTATGAGAGCACCGAGGGTATAGGGTGTTATCTTCTTCAGCAGTATGGAGTTGCTGGGGCGGTTGCCTTCGAAAAGGCGGTGGATGAGCATGCTTTGCACCTCCTCGTCCGATATGCCGGCCTTTGCGAATTCCTGCAACAGCTCCTCTCTGCCCTTGCCGAAAGCCAGAGCCTCGGTCTGGGCGAAAAAGTTACAGAGAAGGATTTCGTGATGTCTGCCGAGAGGGTTGTGGGAGTGGACAGGAGCTATGAAGTCGCACGGTATCAGTTTGGTCCCCTGATGTATGAGCTGATAGAATGCGTGCTGAGCGTTCGTACCCGCTTCTCCCCAGACAATGGGGCCGGTCTGCCATCTCACCTTTTCATTCCTACGGCTTGCCGATTTGCCGTTCGACTCCATATCCGCCTGTTGCAGATATGCGGGGAAGCGGTGCATATACTGGTCGTACGGGAGTACGGCGTAGCTCTGGGCTTTGTGAAAGTTGTTGTACCAGATACCGATCATGGCCAGAATGACGGGTATATTCTCTTCGGCTGCACTGTTTCTGAAGTGCCTGTCCATGGCATGGGCACCTTCGAGCAACTCCACGAATCTCTCGTAGCCGATAGTCAGAGCGATGGAGATACCTATGGCGGACCAGAGTGAGTATCTGCCTCCCACCCAGTCCCAGAATTCGAACATATGTTCAGGATCGATTCCAAACTCTCTCACACCCTTTTCATTGGTCGAAACGGCTATGAAGTGTCTGGAGATAGCGGATTCGTCTTTGGCGTGTCGCAAAAACCACTCTCTGGCGCTATTGGCGTTGGTCATAGTCTCCTGAGTGGTGAAGGTCTTCGAAGATATTATGAACAGTGTACTTTCAGGGTCGAGTTTTTCGAGTGTTTCGGCTATATGTGTGGCATCGACATTGGATACGAAGTGGCTCTCTATATCTTCGAGCTTGTAGGCTTTGAGAGCTTCGGTCACCATTACCGGTCCCAGATCGGAGCCGCCAATACCGATATTGACGATATCGCTGATTCTCTTTCCGCTGTATCCTCTCCACTCTCCGCTGTGTACCATATTGCAAAACTTTTCCATACGGGAGAGTACATCTCTGATTTTCGGCATGATATCTTCACCATCCACAATCACCGCTTCTCCACTCATGTTTCTCAAAGCGGTATGCAGTACCGCCCGCTTTTCGCTACGGTTTATCTTCTCCCCCGTGAACATGGCGTCTATCGCACTCTCGAGATAGCACTCTCTCGTAAGCTCCATCAGCTCTTCGAATATCTTCTCATCTATGAGATTTTTTGAAAAATCCACCACAATGGAATCTTCGAACTTCCTTGAGAACTTTTCAAATCTCTCGGGGTCCTGCATAAAGAGCTTTTGAAGGTCGTTGGCCTCTGCACGGGAGTAGGACTCTTCGAGTCTCTTCCAGCTCTTCGTGGAGACGGGATCGATATCCGGAAACATCAGGCTACACTCCTTTTGCACTATGCTACACCATCTCTATGCAAGGCGGTATGGGATATCATAATATCCAAAGTGGACTGAAAGGTATGAGCCAAAAGAGCCACCCGCTCCTCTTTCAGCACACTTTCAGTTCGAAACCCCGGTCCAGTCCGGCGAGGTCTCTATAGAATCTATACTCCCCTATAGCTCTCTCTTCAAAGAATCGCCTCATCGGCTCTCTCTGCAAATATCCCATTTCACATACGACATAGGGTATCTCTCTCTCTATCGCGAGATTGACTATGGCTTTGAGCATATCACAGCCATCCTCCCCCGAAGAGTAGAGAGCTTCGTGGGGTTCATAGAGAGAGACTTCCGGCGGAAGTTCCTCTTTTCGGGCTATATATGGGGGGTTGGATACTATCATATCCACTTTTGTATCTATATCGTCCAGCATCGAGCAGTGGTGCAGAGATATACGCCCGCTCATATCGAAACGCTCCATATTGACTTTGGCATTTTCGAGAGCTTTTGGGGAGATATCGGAAGCTTCTATCGTGATTTGGGGATGTTTTTTGGCGAGCATGACGGAGATTATCGCGCTTCCCGTACCGATTTCGGCGATATTGCGCAGTGAGTGTCTCTCTATCAGTGCGGATGCCGCATCTACCAGTAGTTCCGTTTCGGGGCGCGGTATGAGCACTCCGGGATGGACGATGAACTCTTCGCTGTAGAATCCCGCCCTGCCTACGATATACTCCAGGGGTTCGTGATTCGCTCTGCGCCGGGCGAGGGCCAGCAGGCTATCCTCATCTTCTACACTGTCGCTCTCGTGCAGTCTCAATCCCACTCTGTCGAGTCCGCTGTGAAAGGAGAGTAGAAGCTCAGCTTCCAGGAGCGGTCTCTCTATGCCGGCCAGCCGTAGTATCCGTGTGAGTTTTTTGAGGGCTTCGGCTATGCTCATTCGCTCTCTTCGCGCTCGAGGAAGGAGAATATACCCTCTTTGGGGGGAGTGGCGTCGAAATCCACACGCTCACTGTCGAAGCCGAGACGCTCCAGCCTCTCGATTATTGGCGGATGTGTATGGTAGAAGCGTGAGTAGAGAGGGTCCGACCTCGGGAACGATTTGTTCTCCGATACGAGTTTGAGCAGTGCCGATACAAGACTCTCTCTCCTCCCGTCAGCGGCTCCATACTCGTCGGCCGCATACTCGTTGTGTCTGCTGATGGTACTCATTATGGGAGTATATACGAAGCCTGCCACCGGCAGCAGCGAAACGATGAGGGCTATGGTCATGGCGGGTGTGGGGATGGTGCCCAGCTCGGTGTAGAGAGATTGCGGAATGTGTCCGAATAGATAGAATACGACGAAGAGAAAGATTCCCGTCATGGAGATATTTTTCCAGATATCTCCGTGGCTGTAGTGTCCCAGCTCATGGCCAAGTACCGCCAGAAGCTCCTTCTCGTCGAGTTTCTGCAGGAGAGTGTCGAAGAGTACGACCCTCTTGGATTTGCCCAGCCCGCCGAAATAGGCGTTGAGTCTGCTGTCTCTTCTGCTGGCGTCCATCACGAATATGCCGTCGCTCTCGAGGCCGGCATCACTCATCATCTTCTCTATATCTCTCTTGAGCTCCCCGTCCGCAAGAGGGGTGAATTTATTGAAGATGGGGGCTATGAGGGTGGGGTAGAGCAGGTTGGCTCCAAGTGTCGTCACGAAGAGCAGAAGGAAGCCGTAGAACCACCACTCCCTCATATTCGAAACTATCCAAAGAAGCAGGCCAAGAAGCACTCCACCTATCACTATGAAGAGTAGTATGGATTTGATACTGTCTAGGATATATATTTTGGGTGTGACCTTGCTGAAACCGAACTCCTTGTCTATTTTGAAGCGTGAGTAGATATCCAGAGGCAGAGTGAGTATGTAATTCAGAGCGAAAAAGAGCAGGAGAAAGAGCAGATTCGATACTATCTGCATATCGTGCCCCACGATACTCTGAAGGGTCCTGAAGCCATATAGAATCCAGAAAAGAAAGAGCAGATACTCCACGAAACTCTCCACAATGGATAGTTTCTCTTTCGCCACCGCATAGTTGCCGGCGACGATATAGCGCCCCTGTGGCATCAATACCGCTTTTTTCCGTTTCTCCGTATTTATATAACCTATCTGCATCACCGACAGATAGATTTTGAGCATTATGTAGAGCGAGTATATTCCTATTATCCATGTCAACATCGTTTTACCTCTGATTTTTCATTCCACACTGCGCAGATTCTTCATACGCGGACCCTGTCTTCCATAGCCCTCGAGAGAGAGAGTGTATCGATATTGTCCAACTCCACACCGGTGGGTACCCCCTGGGCTATTCTGCTGAATCTGATATTGCGCCCCTCCAGTTTGTTCTCTATATGGAGCATCATCATATCCGTGGCTATGCCGGGAGGGAAGGCGAATATTATCTCCTCCACCCCTTCCGAAATGGAGTTGAGGTGCTCTTCGTCGAGGTCATCGACCGATTCGAGCACATAGTACATACCGTCGTACATACCCGCGGACTCTATGGAGTCTACATCTTTGACATTCTGTACTATACATAGTTTGGCTCTGTCTCTGTCGCTGTCGGAGCAGATGTCGCAATATTCATCCTGGGAGATATTGTGACATCTGCTACAGCGTCTCACTCTGCCGACGGCATCCTCTATCGCATGAGCCAGTTTCAATCCGGCGTAACTATCGTTGAGTACGATATGGTATGCGAGCCTCAGAGCGCTCTTCCTGCCTATGGAGGGTAGAGAGTCGAAAGCCTCTACCAGTTTGTCGAAAGCTTCTACTCTATAGCGTTTCATAATCGACGACCCTGCTATAGTCGGCGACTCTCTTTATAGCTTCGATCACCTTCAGATGCTCCGGATCGACCGCATAGGCCAAGAGTCCCTCCCTGTCGCGAAAGTGTGCCGTCAAAACCAGATCCATGGCTCTATCCTCCTGTGCGAAGTTGAGACCCACCTCCATTTTCAGGAGCGAAGGTACACTCTCTTTTAGAGCCTCTATAGCCGAAGCGATCGACTCTATGGTCTCTCTTTGCGTATTCTCTTTGAATTTGATCATAACTATATGAACAACCATATATATAACTCCGAAATATACAATATGCACTTTCGTGCGAATTATATCCAAATGCTCTGCCTCCTATGGAAAGAGAGCGGCTATTTGTGGTAAAATTCGGCCCAATCCCGAAGCACCCCCTCTTCTGCGTTTGGCGGGAGTGGGCGGGAGTGCGTGCACGGAGCCCTTTGTTCGGATAATTTCACAAAAAAGTAAAAGTATTGGAGATATTTATATTATGGAAGAGTTGGACTATTACGAGATATTGCAGGTAGGCAGAGACGCCAGCGGTGCCGAGATAAAAAAAGCCTACAGAAAATTGGCACTCAAATACCATCCCGACAAGAATCAGGGCGACAGCGAGGCCGAGGAGAAGTTCAAACTGATAAACGAAGCCTATGGAGTATTGAGCGACGAGGAGAAGAGAAGTATATACGACAGATACGGCAAAGAGGGGCTGGAGCGTCAGGGTGGCGGTTTCAGGCCGGGCAGTATGGACGACATAATGGATATCTTCAATTCGATGTTCGGCGGGGGATTCTCTTCCGGCAGGAGAAGAGAGGGGCCCAAATATGCGATGGATTTGGAGATAGAGCTCGAACTTGACTTCAACGAAGCGGTTTTCGGCTGTAGCAAAGATGTGAAGATAAACTACAAGGTGCCCTGCGATAGCTGCAAAGGTACCGGAGCGGAAAATGGCGAGATGAAGCTTTGCGAATATTGCGAGGGACAGGGCAGAATAGTTATGAGGCAGGGCTTCATGACCTTCACCCAAGATTGTCCGAAATGTCACGGGAGCGGAAAAATCATAGCCAAAAAGTGTCATGTATGCCGCGGCACCTCCTATCTGGAGAGGGAGGAGGAAGTGAGCATAGAGATACCTGCCGGAGTGGATAGCGGAAACAGACTCAGGATTCCGGCGAGAGGAAACAGAGACAGCAGAGGAAGAAGGGGTGATCTCTATATTCTATTCTATGTCCGGGAGGATGAGCACTTCGTTAGAGAGGGCAACAATATCTATATAGAGGTGCCTGTCTTCTTCACGCAGTGTATTCTGGGCGAAACCATCAGGATACCCTCTTTGAACGGTGAGCTTGAGCTCTCTCTCGAAGCGGGTACGAGAGATGGAAAACAGTTCGTATTCCGTGGAGAGGGGGTGGCAGATGTGCATACGGGGCGCAAAGGTGATCTCATAGCCCAGATAAAGATGATATTGCCAAAGAGAATCGACGATAAGCAGAAGAGACTGCTCGAAGAGCTACAGGAGAGTTTCGGGGTCGAGAGTCACCCCCACAAGAGCACCTTCGAAAATGCTTTCGAAAAGATAAAGAGTTGGCTCAAGGGCAAGTAACGACAACACCGCTCCCATATCTCATGCAGCGACAAAGTATCTATACGGACGCGAAAGGAGTCAGGCTTTTGCCACTTCATCCTTGAGAGTCTTACCGAATTTGAATTTCGGTGCGGTATGGGCAGGTTTGGTGAATGTTTTGTCGGTACCGGGAATTTTGCCGCTCTTTTCGGCTACTTCCGTCGTTTCGAATGTACCGAAACCTACAAGCTGAACTTTTTTCTTCTGCACGAGTGCTTCGCTCACCGCATCGGTAAAAGCCTTTATGGCTCTTTCTGCCGCGGCTTTGCTTTCGTATCCGCCCTTCTCCTTTACCATTTCCACAAAATCAGCTTTTGTCATGGATATCCTTTTTGTGATTTGACATTAGAGCTCAATTATAGATAGCCTTCTCTTATAGAATGTTGAATAATCTTTACAATATGTAATATACCATCTATCAATTCTTTACTCTATCAAAGTGCAAGACATATAACAAAAACTTTTCGGCTCATTTTATGCTCGCCATCTTTCTCCTCATGAAAGCTATCTTCTCCTGTAGGGGAAGCTTTTTGGGGCAGTGGTCTTCACATGCCATAAGTGCCATACAGCCGAATATTCCGTTATCGTCTCCGATGAGCTCGTAAAAATCTTCGTCGCTCCTCTCGTCGTGAGGGTCCACATAAAAGCGGGCGATACGGTTCAGACCCACCGCACCCACAAAGTCGTGGCGCATAAGAGCGGTGGCACATGAAGCCACACAGATACCGCACTCTATACAGCGGTCGAGTTCGAATGTCCTCTCGGCAATCTCAGGTTCGACCCTCTCCTCCAAAACGCTGATATCTCTCTCCTTACTTCGGTGTATCCAGGATTCCACCCTTTTGCTCATGCCGTTCATCCATCTCCCCGTATTGACGGAGAGGTCCTTGAGCAGTTCGAAGGCCGGCATCGGCATCAGCCTGATTACCCCTTTGGGGTAGTCTTTTGTCAGAGTTCTGCAGGCCAGAAGAGGTTTGCCGTTGACCATCATTCCGCAGGAGCCGCAGATACCGGCACGGCAGACGAAATCGAAAGAGAGATCGGGGTCCTGCTCCTCCCTTATCATATTCAGAGCTATGAAGAGAGTCATGCCCGGAGTCTCCTCGAGCCTGTAGGTGGCGAAGTGCGGTTTCGACTCCGGGTCCGAAGGGGTATATTTCAATATCTCGAAAGTAAGCGTTCTGCCTTTTCCAATCTCTTTTTCACTCATATCCGACTCCGAATCTCTCGTTTTTCTCTTTGTAATTTTCCGGCAGCTCGAAATGCATCAGAGCGTCCTGTATCTCGAAACGGTCTCTCCCCTCCAGTTCCATGCGAGCTCTGAGAGTATCGACCTCCTCCTGTCTCTTCCTCGAAAGGGGATGCTCCACCGTCATCCCCTTCCTTCCGTAACCTCTGAAGCCGGGAGGCATCTCCATCTTCATTATGTCCAGAGATTCGAAACCGATATGAGGCAGTGTGCTTTGCGGGTCCGTCCACTTCACTATCGTCCTTTTGAGCCAATGCAGGTCGTCTCTTTCGGGGTGGTCCTCTCTGAAGTGGGCACCTCTGGATTCGGTACGCAACATCGCCGCATATGCCACACTGATGGCTATTTTCAGCATCCTGGGTACGCGATAGACTTCACACAGCTCAGGATTGGCTCCTCTGCTCTTGAGCCTCACACCGGCTTTCGAGCTTCTTTGCAGCAACTCTCTCAACTCCTCCACAGCACCGTAGAGCGTCTCGCCGTCACGGAAAATACCCACCTTCTCATCCATGATATCCTTCATACGCTGCTTGATGGCGAAGATATTCTCCTCTCCTACGGGACGGGAGAGTATCTCCCCTATGTAGTCGTACTGCTCAGCGACGAACTTCTCTATCGTAGCCGTATCTATATCGGCTTCGTTATTCATACAGTATTCGGACATATAGCTACCCACTATCATGCCCGAAACTACGGTTTCGGCTACGGAGTTGCCCCCCAGACGGTTGAAGCCGTGCAGATCCCAGCAGGCCGCCTCCCCACAGGAGAAGAGTCCCGAGAGAGTGGGTGACTCTCCCGTCGCCTTGGTCCGTATCCCGCCCATGGAGTAGTGTTGTGCCGGACGAACCGGAAGCCACCCTTTGGGGCCTTCGTCGGCAGGATCGATACCGTTGAATATTCTGGCTATCTCCTGCACATCTCTAAGATGCTTCTCTATATGCTCACGCCCCAGTATGGAGATATCGAGCCAGAGATGATCACCGAAGGGCGAAGGCACTCCCTTGCCCGCTCTGATATGCTGCATCATTCTGCGGCTGACGACATCTCTCGAGGCGAGATCCTTTTTCTCCGGCTCGTAATCGGGCATGAAACGGTGTCCGTCGACATCTCTGAGCACTCCGCCGTCTCCACGGCACCCCTCCGTGAGCAGAATACCCGAAGGTACGATGGGCGTAGGGTGAAACTGCACCGCTTCCGGATTTCCGAGTGTGGCTATGCCCGTCTCCAGAGCCGCCGCCTGTCCGGTACCTTCGCATATGACGGCATTTGTGGTAGTACGGTATATGCGTCCCCAACCCCCTGTGGCTATACAGGTGGCCTTGGCCACATAGGCTTCGAGCTCTCCGCTTACGAGGTCTCTCACTACCGCACCGTAACAGCGGCTTCCCTTGTGTATCAGAGAGAGTACCTCTTTCCTGTCTCTGATATCCACATCGTCCCTTATCGCTCTGTTGGCCACTCCGTAGAGCATCGTGTGACCGGTCGCATCCGATGTGTAGCATGTACGCCACTTTTTGGTACCGCCGAAATCCCTTGCGTTTATCAGACCGTGCGCACCGTCGGCCTCTTCGATAGTGGTCCTTTCGGTATTGATGACCACCTCTCTCGGGCCTCCGGATATCCTAGTCCACGGCACACCCCACTGTGCAAGCTCTCTTATCGCCTTTGGAGCCGTGGTGACGAACATCCGTGCCACCTCCTGGTCACAACCCCAGTCGCTACCTTTGACCGTATCGGCGAAGTGGACATCCTCATTGTCTCCATATCCCATCACACTGTTGGCGAGGCTGGCCTGCATCCCCCCCTGTGCTGCGGCGGAATGGGAACGCTTGACCGGTACGAGAGAGAGTACGATGGTACTCAGACCCTTCTCTTTCGTAGCCACAGCCACTCTAAGCCCGGCCAATCCTCCACCTACCACGAGAGCGTCGCAATACTGTATCTTCACTCCATATCTCCTTTCACGATTCCATTCCCCGGCAGATATCTCTCACCATAACTCTCTCTATGCTCGTAACCTATACGCATATATGTCGCCAACGCACTATAACCCAGAACAGAGAGAAGGAGAATCGCCGTAATCATCACCATCTTGAGCACTTTTCTGCTACGGCGCGGATTGGGATCCGAAGCTATCCCCCACTTCAGATATAGTCTGTAGAGACCGACCATGGCGTGGACTATGACCATAATCATCAAGAGAGCGTATAGTATCCACATTCTGTCGCTGTATATTCTGTCCGAGGAGGCATAGGGACCTATCTTGTCTGGAATGGTAAGCATCAGGTAGAGATGGACCGAAGCGAGGAAAAACATCAAAAAGCCGCTGAGAGCCTGTACAATCCAGAGTTTCGTCTCGAGATGGGAGAGTGTGGCGGCGTGGGTATAAAGCACTCTGTATTCACGATATCTTACGGGAAACTTTCTCATCGCCAGTGCAGCATGCAGTATGAAGATGGAAAATATTATCAAAACCGCGAAAGATACCACAATCGGTTGCGGTTTGTCGAGAAAAGCGGTCCCTTCGAAGAGTTTGGTCTCCGCATACATCGCATCCTTGCCTAGGAGTATGGAAGAAGTAAAGAAGATATGCCCCACTATGAAAAGAGCGAGAATGAGGCCGCTTATACTCTGCAGCCTATCCAACAAAGCGGGCTTCGAACTCCTCCTGCCCTCGACACTTATTCCAAAATAACCATATATATAGTCTCTCATCACACCCCCTCTCTCTCCAGAATGAGTGTAAGTGTACAATGCTTTCTCTTTCACGGCTCTTATTCGCTCCGCACCGCGAAACCACCCCTGATGTCCGGTATAATCAGCTATAAGCTGTTAGAATATCGCAATATTGAAGAAGGAGGAGAAGAATATGCTCGAAGAGAAGTACTATCCCGACAGAAAATTAGCCAAAGATGCGCGAATCAGGAATATGTGCGAATATAGAGAGTTGATGGAGTGGGCCAAAGAGGATTACGAAGGCTTCTGGGACCACTGGGCGAAGGAGAAGATAGAGTGGATATCACCATACAGCAAGGTACTCGATGAAAGCGATGCCCCCTTTTACAAATGGTTCATCGACGGTAAACTCAATGTGACACAGCAGTGTATCGACCGTCATATAGAGATCAGGAAAAACAAGGCCGCCATCATCTTCGAGGGAGACAGGGGAGACAAGCAGATAATCACCTATCTCGAACTATACAGAAATGTAAACAGAATGGCCAATCTCCTAAGAAACGAATTCGGGGTGCAAAAAGGCGACAGGGTGGTTCTCTATATGCCGATGATACCGGAGGCGGCATATGCCATGCTCGCCTGTGCGAGACTCGGCGCCATACACTCCGTAGTCTTCGGCGGTTTCAGCGCCGAAGCGCTTAGAGACAGAATCGAAGATGCCGGGGCCAAAGTGGTAATAACTGCCGACGGAGCGTTCAGAAAAGGGAAGCCATATATGCTCAAGCCGGTGGTGGACGAGGCTCTTAAAAACGGCTGTGAAAGTGTCGAAAAGGTTCTGGTGGTGCAGAGGAATTTCGCAGATATCGCTTGGATAGGCGCAAGAGACTACAGCTACAACGAGCTCGTCGTATCCCAACCCGACGAGTGCGAGGCCGAAACGATGGATAGCGAAGACCCTCTCTTTCTTCTCTATACCTCCGGCTCGACAGGAAAGCCCAAAGGGGTACAGCACTCCCAGGCCGGGTATATACTCTGGGCACAGATGACGATGGAGTGGGTATTCGACCTCAAAGAGAACGACACTTTCTGGTGTACCGCGGATATCGGCTGGATAACGGGTCATACATATATCGTATATGGTCCCCTCGCCGCCGGAGCCACCACCGTGATGTTCGAAGGGGTACCGACATATCCCGATGCCGGAAGAGCGTGGAAGATGGTGGAGGAGTATAGAATAAACCAGTTCTATACAGCACCTACCGCTATCCGTGTACTGCACAAACTGGGAGAGAGTGAACCGCAAAAGTACAACCTCTCTTCTCTCAGAGTGCTCGGAACCGTCGGTGAGCCCATAGACCCACCGGCCTGGAAGTGGTATTACGAGAGTGTGGGAGGGGGCAGATGCTCCATCGTCGATACCTGGTGGCAGACAGAGACGGGTGGACACATGATATCCCCTCTGCCGGGGGCCACGCCCATAAAACCCGCCTGTGCCACCTTCCCGCTACCCGGAATCATGGCCGAAGTGATAGAGCCCGACGGTAGCCCGGTAAAAAGTGGTGAGCAGGGACTGCTCTGTATCACACGCCCTTGGCCGAGTATGATTCGTACCATCTGGGGAGACCCAGAGAGATTCGCCAAATCCTACTTTTCCGATGCCGTGAAGGATGGTAGGGCGGTGTACTTTTCGGGAGATGGGGCCGTAGTGGACGACGAAGGCTACATCACGATTACCGGGCGCGTGGACGATGTGATAAATGTTTCGGGACACCGCATGGGTACGGCGGAGATAGAGTCCGCGATAAAGAAACACCCTCATGTGGCGGAAGTGGCCGTAGTGGGCAAACCGGACGAACTCAAGGGAGAGAGTATATTCGCCTACATTGTGCTCAAAGATACCGAATCGGGACTCGGTGAAGAGGTGGAGCTAAACAGAGAGATAAACGATGTGATAGCCGGAGAGATAGGCAATATAGCCAAAGCCGACTCCATAGTCGTGGTACCGGGGCTACCCAAGACCCGTTCGGGCAAGGTGATGAGAAGAATACTCAGAGCCATAGCCAAAAAAGAGCCTATCACTCAGGATATATCGACGCTGGAAGACCCCTCGATTGTCGGCAAAATAGAAAATGCGCTCAAGTGTAGCGGATGTTAGAAAGCTTTCATTAAGGGAAAATCGACTAATATTTCACTACCGAAATATGCCTCGGTGGTGGAATTGGTAGACACAGTAGATTCAAAATCTGCCGCCTTCGGGTGTGCCGGTTCGACTCCGGCCCGAGGTACCACTCGGTCTATGCGGGAGTAGCTCAGGGGTAGAGCACAACCTTGCCAAGGTTGGGGTCGCGGGTTCGAATCCCGTCTCCCGCTCCATTTCTCATTCTCTATTTTTCGGAACCCTTTTCATCGTTTTCATCCTTGCTATACTCTTGTAGATCTTCGAGATCTTTTTTCAGCTCATCGTCGGTACCCTGCTTTATCTCCTCTTCCATCCACCGCTGCATCATCCCAAGCTGCATACCCACAAGATCGATATCTCTGCGTCTGGCATTGGGAGAGGGTAACCATTTGGCGACGAAGTTGTCCATTACCGAACTGTTCACACTCTCTACGAGAAACTCTGCATACTCTCTGACACTCTGAGCCTCGAATGTCTTTCCTGTTTCACTGTTGTGAACCTTTATAATGAAACCCTCGGGCTCTTTGCTGATTATCTCCGCCTCGATACTCAGAAGCGTACCCTCATACTCTTCATCCATTCCAAACATATCTTCATATTCCTTTGCTCTTTATTTTTAAACAGATAGTTTAGCACATTTTTCTATCACAGATGTGATAAAAATCGTACTCTGCAATCTATATGGTGGCGACTTCTCCCAAGAGAAGAGGGATGCTAAAAAGCTCGAGCCCATCAAATAAGAGAGCTTCTATCGACTCCAAGTTTGATAGAGTCTCTCCAATTAGATGGTGTTAAATGGTGGATTTGAATCTTTCTGGCTTATAATAAATAGCTTGTACAATTCAAGATAGGAGAGAGGTATTACAGACATTCTTGCCGGAATGGAGGTCGATTCAGGAGGCTTTGAAGCTCGCGGTGCTGCGGCAGTGCTTGTGCATGAAGCATCTTTCGCACTCAGGTTTCACGGCTTTGCAGATATATCTTCCGAAAAGCACCATCGCCTGATGCAGTTTCGGAAGGTCGGTTACAAATTTGCGTACAAGATCCTCTTCGGTCTTTTTGACATTGATGGCATCGCTGAGGCCGAGTCTGTGGGAGACTCTGAAGACATGCGTATCTACGGCCATGAGGTTGGCCTGGGCATACTCTATCATGACCACATTGGCCGTCTTCTGTCCCACTCCCGGAAGTCTCATCAGACTGTCCCTCTCCAGAGGAATCTCTCCGTCGAACTCCTCCATGAGCATCTTCGCCATCGCTATGAGATTTTTTGTTTTGTTGTTGAAAAAAGAGCAGCTTTTTAGAAGCTCTCTTAGTCCGTCGATATCGGCTGTGGCCAATTCCCGAGGGGATGGATATCTCTCGAAAAGAGCCGGTGTTATCAGGTTGACTCTCTTATCCGTACACTGGGCCGAGAGCATCACCGCAATGAGCAGTTGGTAGAGGTTTTCGTAATCGAGCTCCGTCACGCTGTCGGGATAGTGCTCGAGAAAGAGAGAGCGTATCTCTTCTATCTCTTTTTTGTCTGCAAGTGCTCTTTTTTTTCTTTTCATAATCCAAACTTTCGAGAAAAAATTTTTTACTTCCGAAGATGGATATTATCGTCACTCCACTTAATGATATATTTAACTTGAGTCGTTATACTAAAAGAAAAACGGAGATGAGGAATGAATAAAGTTGCAAAAGGTAGTGTAGTTCTCTTTGCGATAGGGAGTATGGCCCTAAGCGCCGCCGACATTTTGGCCACCGTAAATGGCCACAACATAAGTGTGGAAGATGCAAACAGGTTCATACAGGCATCACAGCCCTTGCTCGACTATGACAAATTGGATAAAAAACAGAAGAAGCAGATAGAGGAGAGGCTCATAGAGAGAGAGCTCTTCGCCGAAGAGGCCCGCAAGGCTGGTATAGAGAAAGATCCAGACTTCGCACGAGAGCTGAGCAAGGTGAAAAAGGATATCATGATTCGAGTCTGGATGCAAAAACAGTACAAGAAGATGATAGTCAGCGACAGTGAAGCGAGGGATTTCTACGACAAAAACAAAGACAAGTTCGCGATTCCTGCCCGTGTCCATGCCAGACATATACTTCTCAAAGATGAGGATAGTGCGAAGCGGGTGATATCGCAGCTTAACGGATTGAAGGCAGAAGAGCTCAAAAAGAGATTCATCGAGTTGGCCAAGAGCGAATCGAAAGGCCCTACCGCTTCGAAGGGGGGAGACCTCGGATATTTCAGCAAAGGGCAGATGGTGCTTCCTTTCAGCAAGGCCGCTTTTTCTCTGAAAAAGGGTGAGATTACGAAAAAGCCCGTCAAGACCCAGTTCGGTTATCATGTGATATACATAGAGGATATAAAAGAGGCAAAAACGCTTCCGTTCGAGAGTGTGAGGAAGAAGATAATAGCCAAACTCAAGGAGAAAGAGTTTGCCGACAAGATGGAGCTTAGGATGAAAGAGCTTAAAAAAGAGGCGAAGATAGAGAGGAAGAGATAGTTTTGTCTTCAATTTCGTTTCGGATATCACGACTTAAGCGTGAGTGAGTGGGATTTATATTAAAATTGAGAGTATCAAAATTACAAGAAGAGGTGAATCGTATGAAAAAAGGTCTCGTGGGCTTGATTGCGACGGCGGTGCTGGGAGGCGCTCTTTGGGCGAAGGTGATAGCTACGGTCAATGGCTACCCGATAAGCTCCTCGGAGGCCAACGAATATATCAAGATGGTCTCCAAAGGCAAAATCAAAAGCTATACCAAGCTTTCGGCGAAAGATAGAAAAAAGCTGATAAATGCGCTCGCTACCGACAAGTTCGTCATCAAAGAGGCCGGCAGAGAGGTGAAGAATAATATCAAAAAGGGCATATATGTAGATTTCTATGTACGCAAACACTTCAAAGAGCTCATGGAAAAGGCCAACAAAGAGTTGAGCAAAAAAGAGAAGGAGATGGCCGTAGCCGATATTTGGCTAAGAAAGAAGGCCTCTACCATCAAGGTTAGCGACAAAGAGCTCAAAGAGGTCTATAGAAAAAACAAAAAACTTTTTGTGGATAGGAAGAGCGGCAAAGCCATTCCGTATAGCAAGATAAAACCTCTCATCAAGATGCAGTTACAGCAGAAAAAATATGTGCAAAGATTGATGAAACATGCCAAAATAGACTACAATCCGAGTACGAAAAAGAAAAAGTAGCGATTTGCGGAAGAAGGAGAATATGAGATGAAGGTGTCGGATTATATAAAAGCCGGAGTGGTACGCGGAGACGATCTGCAAAAACTCTTTTCGATAGCCAAAGAGGAGGGCTTCGCCCTCCCCGCGGTCAATGTCGTGGGCACGGATTCGATAAATGCTGTGATGGAGGCTGCGGTCAAAGCCAACTCTCCTGTGATCATACAATTTAGCCACGGTGGAGCGGGATTCTATGCCGGTAAATATTTGAGCGGAAACGAAGCGGCCGCCTTGGGAGCTATCAGTGGTGCGAAACATATACATCAGCTCGCCGAAGCTTACGGAGTGGCGGTGGTACTGCATACCGACCATGCGGCGAGAAAGCTCCTGCCTTGGATAGACCTCCTCCTCGAAGCGAGTGAAGAGCATTTCGAGAGATATGGCAAGCCTCTCTTCTCTTCGCATATGATAGATCTCTCCGAAGAGCCTCTCGAAGAGAATCTGGCTACTTGTGTCGAGTATCTCGAGAGGATGGACAAAATCGGCATGACTCTGGAGATAGAGCTTGGTATCACGGGCGGAGAAGAGGATGGAGTGGACAATAGCCATGTGGACAACGCCGCTCTCTATACCCAGCCCGAAGAGGTCTGCGAAGCGTACGAGAGATTGAGCGCGGTCAGCTCCCGCTTTACCATCGCCGCGTCTTTCGGTAATGTACACGGAGTCTATAAACCCGGAAATGTCAAGCTCGAGCCCAAGATTCTCGACAACTCCCAGAAGTATATAGAGAAGAAACACAATACGGCTCCCAAACCCGTAAATTTCGTATTCCACGGCGGAAGCGGTTCGAGCCCGGAAGAGATAAGCGAAGCGATTGGTTATGGTGTGGTCAAGATGAATATAGATACCGATACGCAGTGGGCATTCTGGGACGGTGTACGCAAGTACGAAAAGAGATATCACGACTATCTCCAGGCACAAATCGGCAATCCCGACGGCGAAGACCAGCCCAACAAGAAATATTACGACCCCCGCAAATGGCTCAGGGCGGGAGAAGAGTCTATGAGAGAGAGAGTGATAAAGGCTTTCGAAGAGCTAAACGCCCTCGATAGATTCTGATTACCATCTCTACTGGAGAGAGGAGGCTCGACCCCCCCTCTCCCATATCTGCATATCATCCCTCTCCTCGCGCGTCTGCGTCCGAGTATTTTTACCTTTCTATTCAGGCCTTGGCAAGGCAGGCAATCTTTGAGGGGTACAGCGCGAAGTACTACCGGGTCGCCAGAATACTCGAAGAGATCAAAATCGCCAGACTTGAAGGCAGCTACACCAAAGCATTGCAAAAGCTTTCTCGTATCCATCTGCTCATTCTGGATGACTTCGGGGTGACACCGCTAAAAGCAGATGAACTCAATGATCTATTCGAGGTGATAGAGG
>CAJXJF010000032.1 GCA_913054475.1 uncultured Nitratifractor sp. | reverse complement strand
AGCGACGATGCGGCCACCTTCGAGATAATGGGGCATGAAGTGACACTGAAGATAAGATGAGGCGAGTTGCAATATGATATGCCGAACAATCCCCGCTTTTCCTCAGGGGAGTTGGCTATCTTCTTTCATCTTGGCGTTTAGCTCTCTGAGCCAGATAGCGAAGCCCAAAGTCAGCAGACCGGCTACGAGTACAGTAACGGGGGATGTACCCAGATGCTCAAACCACTGTGTATAGAAGTGAATACCGCCAAAAGTGGATACGGTATTCATGACCCACCTATTGTTGTGTCTCCATGACCATATCGCACTTGCCAATAGTGCTAGGGCCCAGAGAAGAGCGAAAACAGTGTCCGCAATGATGAACTCTCTCGTATCGAAACGCTCTCCCCACAGAGAGCCTACCCAAAAACCGAGGTTGACGAGAAATACACTGGCTCTTGCCGATGCAAGAGCAATCCTTTCATACTCTGCCGGTAATATCTTCGATAGCTGATAGAGGCCGATAGCCAATACGCTGAAAAGGACAATAGTGAGGGTAGGCTCTCGAATTACCAGAAAGTAGCTTGCATGGAGATAGCCACTTCTTACACCGATACTGACAGAGAGCATCAAGGTGGCAAGGACTGCCAACAGAGTGCTTCTTGCAAATAGACTTGCTACGGCAAATATTGTTGTCACGAGCAGAGTCGAAAGGAGATTGACTTTGAGCTCTGCGACGATACCGCCACCTGTCATCAGCGCTCCAATCAGGATGCAGATATTGGATAGAACTCTCCATTGCTCCAAATCGCTATGCAAGAGTATCACGCCGGCGACGAGGATAGACAATCCGATTACAATTGCCGTTGTCGCTGCCGGAAGCAGAGCGAGTGCCGCCCCACTTACTGCGATAACGCCAAATCCAATCAGAATATTGAAAGCAAGTGAGCCTGTGGATTTCGCAGCCAAGTTGGCGAGCTTTTCATACTCGCTTTCCGTAATCTCTCCCTCGCTTAGCAATTGCTCCAGATCCAGAGTTACCTTCATCTCTTTCATCCCCCTTTGGCTCTTCAACAAGTAATATTTTGTAATCAAATACTAATTTATACATATTTAACCTTGATTGTAGTTTAAAATATGCTTGCAATCCCAATTACTAATCGATATAAAAATCGAACATGGTGTCTATTATTGCTCTTTGGGGTATAATCCCCTCAAAAACGGAAATGGCATGAAGACTATCGGCTACGGACTCTTTGGAAAGACTCTCCTCTTTGCGGATGAGGAGAGTGTACCTTCGTTCATCTGTGATACGCAGGAGAGAAGCATAGTCGTCGGATGTGAAAATGAGCACAGAGAGCTTGCGGATATGGATATCGCCACACAGTGGCTCCATATATCCGGCGAGAGAGTTAGATATCTGTCTCAGATACCGTTTCGGGAGTACGAGGGTCAGACGGCGTGGGGAATGGAGATAGAAAAGACTCTTTTGCTGCAATGGAATCCCCTGTCCTCGGAGATTCTCTACAGACGGCTCTGTGCATTTAGCGGCGAAAAACTGCTCTTTTGGGTACTTCACACCTTTTTGCCGATAATCTTGGAGATGGATGGGGAGATGAATATACTCCACTCCGCGGCGGTGGAGAGCAGAAAGAGGGCGATTTTGTTCATAGCTCCCCCCTTCGGCGGAAAATCCACAATCACCGACCACTTCGTATCCAATGGCTATAGACTCGTCGGAGACGACAGTACGGGACTTCGCATAAGAGACGGAAGATATTTCGCCATCCCCTCCTATCCCTACCGCAGACCATACCGAAGAGCGGGAGACCTCGGAATCTTCACGGAGAATTTCACCGACTCCCCCACGGAGCTATCGGCCATATTCCATTTACGGAAATCTCCTCCTCGAGCGAAAATGACGATAGAGGAGATAAAGGGGATAGAGAAGTTCGACATACTCCAAAACGCCTGCTTTATCGATTTGCCCTTTAGAAGAGTCGAAAGGGTGAAATTCTTCTCCGATATGGCCCGCAGAGTCACACTCTACGAGCTCACGCTCCCAGCAGATAGAAAACGACTCCCTGAAGCCAGAGAGAGGATATCTTCTCTACTCTCATAGCGGCAGGGCGGCGACTCTCCCATCCGGCAGTCCCGATTGGCACCCTCTCTTCAGACTCTCCGGCGCGAATCTTCCCTCAGGTAGTCGAGTACATCTTCCACACCCCCTTCGAATACCACTCTCTGCCTCTTTTTTTCTATCTGATAGTCGTACATGGGGTCGTAGTACTCCTTCAAAAGGGTGGCTATCCAGCCCTTGTGGGCGGAAGGATCTCGGCTTTTGCGCTGATACTCCCAAGCCTCTTCGAAAATCCTGCTCAATCTCGTATATCGTTCGTTGCCGAGTCTCTTTTTGATTCTTTTGAAGTTGTGTTGCATCGTTTCGTGCCAGTCGCATTTTATCTCGCCTCTTTTGAGAGCTTTGCCATAGTCTATCTGAGCGAAAAGTACATACTCTTTATAAATTATTTCGACTCTCTCTTCGAAGGAGCGGCGGACTATGACGACGGGAGCTTGCTGAAATATGGCGAATATCTCCGGAGGAATGTAGCACTGTCCTATATTTCTGCTCTCATCCTCCACTACGACCCTCTCGAAAGCTCTGCTATCGAGAGTTATCAGCTCATATGCAAGAGCGTTTTCGAAGGCTATCTGCGGAGGCTGGGCGGAAGTGTATCTGCCAAAAGCGCTGCCTCTGTGCATCGCCAGCGCTTCGAGGTCGATGGAGTCTTCGAGCTCTTCGAGTAGCATAGTCTTGCCGCTACCGGTACGACCGCCGAGAACGACTATCCTCTTCTTCGCGGCGAGCCTCAGACTCTCGGCGATGAGATAGTTTCTAAAGGCCTTGTATCCTCCTTCGAGTCTGGGGACCTCGAGGGAGTATGTCTCATATAGCCAGCTCTGCACTATTTCGGAGCGCTGTCCACCCCGCCAGCAGAATATGCACGCCTGCGGATTCTGCTGCACGAAAGAGCACCATCTTCGCATCCGCTCCTCTTTCACACTGCCGCTTACCAGCCTGTGGCCCAGTTCGACAGCGGCTTTGTTGCCCTCTCTTTTGTACATCGTACCTACGAGTTCACGCTCTCTATCGTCCATCAGTGGCAGATTGACCGCAGTGGGGAAGGAGCCTTTGGCAAATTCGACAGGGGCTCTGAGGTCTATAAGCGGAGTCCGCTCGCATACCAGTGCGCGAAAATCGTCCACCATCTCCAATCTCTTCTTCACATCAGCTCCCAGCAAAAGTTCAATCCTCTATCTTCCAATCTATGAAATTGTACTCTATCCCTATTATAGAGGGCGTTACCCCTTTGATATTTTTCTTTACCGCCGTTATCGAATAGGGGATATAGAGAAATATATATGGGTTGTCTCTGACTATGAGTCTGAATATGCGGCGATAGATACGGGCGAACTTTTTTCTATCGACAATCTTCTCGCTCATCTCTATGAGCCTGTCCACCTCATCGTTGTGATATCCGACGAAATTGAATCCCCCTTTTTTGTCCGAATCGCTGTGCCATAGCGGATAGGCATCGGGGATGAGCGAAAGATTCCAGCCAAGAAGTACGGCATCGAAATTGTGCGGAAATACTACACTGTTCAAAAAAGCCTGCCACTCCATGGCCCTTATCTTCATCTTCACACCCACGGCCATAAGCTCTCTTTGTATTATCTGCGCCGCATTGAGTCGTATTTCGTTGCCGGTATTGGTGACGAGAGTGAATTCGAGAGGGTGTTTCTTGTCGTATCCCGCTTCGGCGAGCAGTTTTTCGGCCCCCGCCGGGTCGTATCTTGGCGCTACGAAATCTTTGGGATATACTTCGCTCCCGGGCATGAACGGACCGTAACAGGGCCTGCCGTGTGAGAAGAAGAGCAGATCTATTATCTCTTTTCTATCTATTGCCATCGACAGGGCTTTCCTGAGCTTGGGGTCGTTGAAGGGCTTTTTGCGGAGATTGAAGCCTATATATGTATAGCTGTTGGCCGGGCGTTCGTAGATATTGAACTTTTCTCTGAAATCTTCGCCCACCTGCCTCTCGAGTTGTAGAGGCGAGAGGGGGGCTATATCGAGTCTGCCGCTTTTGAGCATCATAAACATGGTGGAGGGGTCGCCTATATAGTTGTATATCTGCTCTTTTATGAATGGCGGATGCTCATAGTAGGCTTCGTTGGCATAAAGCCTTATGTTCTCGTTTACGGCGAGAGCTCTCTTCATGAGATAGGGGCCTGTACCGACTGGCATACGATTGAGTCGGCTGTGCATAGGGTCTTTCTCCTCTCTCCAGAGATGCTCGGGAATTATTCCGTTCATCCATATGGAGAGAGCTTTGAAGTAGGGCTGCGAGTATCTCACCACCACGGTCTCATCGTCGGGTGCCTCCACACTCTCTACATATTTGAAATCGCTCTTGTAGGGTGTTATCACATCTTCGCGGCGAAGCCATCTCCATGTGAAGAGCACATCCGCCGCCGTGAAGGGGACTCCGTCGTGCCACCGTATCCCCTTTTTCAGATGGAAACGCAGAGTCCTGTCATCCGTAAACTCCCAGCTTTGCGCCATATCTCCGGTAATGGAACCGTTGGCGTCGAATTTGACGAGTGAGCCGAATATCCATGAGCTTATCTCCCCGCTCGCCGAATCGGTGGCCAGAAGAGGATTGATTCTAGTGGGAGAAGAGGAGATGGAGCGCTGCAGAGTCTGCGACGCGAAGGAGAGAGAAAACAGTAGCGACAAAAGCAGATATCTCAACATCTCTCCTCCTTCGCGAAAACTCTCTTCTGCAAGCAGAAGCAATCGAGCGAAATTGTAACATATTTGATACAATCATACTAAGAAGAGAGGTTCATATATGATAATATTTTATATTATTATAAATTATTTTTATAGACATTTGAAACTTTTAATTTCGCTTTAATCATCATTGCCGTAAAATAGTATATTTAAAAACCAATCGAAAGGATAGGCATGGCAAGAGTAGTAATATTGGGTGGTGGTGTGGCCGGACACACTGCCGCTACATTCGCCAAGGAATGGTTGGGTGAGGAGCACGAGGTGGTCGTGGTCACACCCGACGGCAACTGGAACTGGACTCCATCCAACATATGGGTGGGAACTGGAGAGATGAGAAAGGAAGATGCCGTATTCCCAATAGCTCCGGTTTATGAAAAAGTTGGTATCGACTATAGAGAGGCCAAGGCTGTCTCCATCCACCCCGAAGGAAAGAGTGATAGCGATAAAGCTTTTGTCACCATCGAATATACGGGGCAGGGGAAAGCCGGTCAGAGTGAAGAGCTCAGCTACGACTACCTCGTAAACGCCACTGGTGCCAAACTCGACTTCGATGCCACTCCAGGTCTGGGTAATGGCAATGCAGAGCCCGGGCCGCATACGGTTTCTGTATGTACCGCCGAACAAGCGCTACATGCGAGCGAAGAGCTCGAAAAGGTGATGGAGAAGATGAGAAAGGGGCAGAAGCAGACAATTCTCATTGGTATGGGGCACGGCATGTGTACATATCAGGGTGCGGTTTTCGAATATATCTTCAGTATCGAGCACAAACTCAGAGAAGAGGGCATAAGAGAGTATGCCGAAATTATCTATATCAGCAACGAATCCTTCCTTGGGGATTTCGGAATGGGCGGTATGCATATCAAAATGGGCGGTTATGCCGGTTCGAGCAAATTGTTCACCGAATCACTCTATAACGAAAGAGATATAAAATGGATACTCGGTGCCCATGTAACGAAGGTCGAAGAGGGTAGGGTGACATACAAGACGCTCGACGGGGATACGCACGAGCAGGAGTTCGATTTCGCCATGTTGATTCCTCTTTTTGCGGGGGTAGGTATAAAAGCTTACGACAAAGAGGGCAACGACATGACCGATAAACTCTTCACCCCCAACGGCTTTATGAAAGTCGATGCCGACTATACTCCCAAACCTTACGAAGAGTGGAAAGCGAGCGACTGGCCCAGTACTCTGCAAAATCCCGACTACAAAAATATCTTCGCCGCCGGTATAGCCTTCGCCCCTCCCCATAGCATATCCAAGCCCGTACAGGCTCCCGACGGCACACCGATTACTCCTGCTGCGCCAAGAACCGGTATGCCCAACGCCATGATGGGCAAGGCGGTAGCTGCGAGTATTAGAGATATGATTCTCGAAGGTGCGAGCGAGCCTACCCATACGGCCAATATGAGCGAAATGGGTGCTACATTTGTCACATCGGCTGGGAAAGACTTCTTTACAGGTACTGCCGTTGCAATGACGATATACCCCATTGTACCGGATTACGAAAAGTATCCCGATACTGGAAGAGATATTAATATCACCACAGCCGAGATAGGTCTGGCTGCACACTGGACCAAACATATTCAGTATCATATTTTTATGTACAAAGCCAAGCTCCTTCCGGGCTGGACACTTATACCCTAAGAGAAAGGAGAAGAGATGGGAGATAAATATATGGATCCGTACACCCCGAAAACCGGCGCTATTGTATCGCTTAGCTTCGGAAAGTTTCTAAGAGCATGTATTTTGTGGCAAGTCGTCAGATTTGTGGTAATCAATCTTAGAATGATCGTTTTGATACTCAAAAGCAAGCACTAAAAAGAGTCGAGCGGGGTACAGGGGCTTCTCCCTGCGCCCTCTTTGATATAAGTTGCCTTATAATTAAAATATAGATTTTTCTTATATATTCGTACAATTTATAATACTCTTTCGCTCTACTTATTTTACTTATCTTCCTGTTGATAAATTACAATTTTTTGGAAAAAATTTGATTAATAATAAGCCTGAATAAGGTTTTTGGAGGTATTATATAACCCATGGTTATAAACAGGAGTATAAAACTCCGATTTAGCCTATTAAATTTCGAAAAGGAGGAATGCAGATGGAAGTCGAAATTTCCAGACGCAGGTTTTTGCAGGGCTCCGTCGCCATGACCGTCGTAGGCGGTACAGCTCTGAGTACGAGCAACCTGCTCTCATCGGAACATGGAGGAGGCGAGTACAAGGCAGCTTCGGGAATGCCCGAGAGCGTTACTACCAAAACCGGAACTGGTGAAGCTGAAAATGTACCATTTTTATGCGGTATATGTGTAAACAAGTGTGCAGGTTTTGCAAGAGTTGAAAATGGAGTTGTAACAAAACTAAATCCAAATCCATACTTTCCAAAAAGTAGAAACATGCTATGTGCAAGAGGAAATGCCGGAATACAAACTTTGTATGATCCCGATAGGTTGAAATATCCATTAATCAGGATAGGTGAGAGAGGAGACGGGAAATACAAAAGAGTGTCATGGGAAGAAGCTTATGATGCTATTTTAAATGGAACAGATAAATTTAAAGGTCTTAAACAAATCTTGGATGAAGAAAAAGATAATCGTGCAACTATTGGTTACTGCAATGGTGAGGGATTATCAAAAGAGGGTTTTGAAGTTTTAATGGGTGAAAAAATAGGAACTCCAAATTATGTAGATGAGGTTAGTATCTGTCTTGAAACTACTCTTGGAGGTTACTTCTCAACTATTGGAACTTATGGTGAAGCCGATTTAAATAATGCAGATTATCTAATCATTGCTGGAGCCAACAGAGCTGAAGCCATTATTACTCCAGATACTATGGACCTCTTCAAAAGAAGTAGAGGCAGAGGTCTTAAAACTATCGTTTTAGATCCTAGATTTACAAATACAGCTGCAAAAGCTGATAGATGGTATGCCATAAATCCTGGTACTGACCTTGCATTTGTATTGGCTCTTACTTATGTTGCAATTAATGAAAATCTATATGATAAAGATTTTGTTACAAAACATGGCGTAGGCTTTGAAGATTATAAGAAACACATACTTTCAAATAAATATACACCTGAATGGGCTGAGAAGATAACAAATATTCCAGCTAAGGAGATATATAAAACTGCTAGAGAGTTTATGGCAGCCAGAAGCCCTATATATTATCAAGGAAGAAGAAGCGTATTTAGTAAAAATGATTTTCAGCTTCGCCGTGCTATGGCAATTTTCCAAGCTTTAAGCGGAAATCTTGATAAAAAAGGTGGTATTGTTTATGGCAAAAAACTATCTCTTCCAAAAGAGGAGATCAATACACCTATGTATGCTCAGGTAAAATCAAGATTTGATGGAAAAGATATTGCTATTCCTTCAGACAAAACAGGTTCTTGGATTCAGTTTAGAAATATGGTATTAGATGGAACTGCACCTTATCCTGTTAGAGCAATGTTTATGAGAAAACACAATCCCATGAGTGGTGTTCCAAATGCGAAAAAAACTGAAGAGTTTTTAAAGAAAATGGATCTCAATGTAATGATAGATATTCTTCCAAGTGATACTACGATGTTTTGTGATGTTATTTTACCTGAAGCATCTTATCTTGAAAGAACTTCTCCTGTTGCAACTTATGGTGGACTTGAACCTGCAATAGTTCAGAGAAAGGCTGCAATAAAGCCTCTTTTTGAAACAAAAGAGCCAGAAGTGATCTACAAAGAATTGGCTGAGAAACTTTCCAAGCCTCTGTGGGAAATAACTAAAAAATATGATGAAGATGTTCAAGATGACATCAAAGGAATGTCTAAGGACGAGGAAGAAAAATACTACAAAGAGAATGGTTTTGATTTAGCTGATGCCTGGGAAAAACCTGTATACGAAGCCAATAAAGAGATGGTGGAAGCTACATTTGGTGAAGAGGCATGGAAAATATTGGATGAAAAAGGTGTATATTATCCAAATATGGAAAAATATCATAAGCAGCTCAATCCAAATGAGTTCCAATACTATCCTGAAAGCAAGAAAAACTATACTACTCAGGGTGATAAGCTGAAAGTAATCATCAACTTTAAAAACCTTGCTAAAAAAGGTGTTGATTCCATGCCAACCTGGCACGATGAGTGGAATTTTAGCGTTCCTGAAGGAAAGTTTAGACTTGTTACAGGAAGACATGCACAATTTACACAGAGTGGAACTACTAACAACCTTATGTTGAGAGACCTGATCCCGACAAACTATCTTTGGATCAACAAAAGAGTTGCTGATGAAAAAGGTATAAGATTTGGAGATATGGTTGAAGTTAGTAGTAGTGTCGGCAAAGTTCAGATCAAAGCATATCCTACGGAAAAAATAGCTCCAAACCAAGTTTTTATGCTTCATGGTTTTGGCGGCAGCAGTGAGGCGATGGAAATTGCTTATGGAAATGGTGCGAATGATGCTTTGATTATAGAAGATAAAATTGAGCCGGTTTATGGTGCAGCTGTTATGCATGAAACAAATGTTGAAATAAGGAAGGTGTAAGATGGCAAGATATGGAATGGCCCTCGATTACAAAAACTGTATCAACTGCAAAGCCTGCGAAGTGGCGTGTAAAGAGGAGAATGGCGTACTGCTCGGAGCCGACAAGCACCGCATATGGGTGGGAGTGAAAGAGATCGAAGGCGAATGGCCGAATCTGAGCATAGCCTCCAGCACATTTATCCCCAGTCAGTGCCAACACTGCGACAACGCGCCATGTCAGGAGGTATGCCCCACACATGCGACATACTACGACGAAAACAATGTGGTCAGAGTCGATAGCGACAAGTGTATCCTCTGCAGCTACTGCATGAACGCCTGTCCCTACGATGCGAGATATGTCGATGATCGTACCATGACGGTCGACAAGTGTACATTCTGCTCCGATACCAGACTCGCCAGAGGTGAGACTACTACGGCATGTCAGAACACCTGTCCTACGAAGGTACGCACATTCGGCGACCTCGACGATCCGAACAGTGAAATCAGCATTCTGCTGCGCACGAGAGAGCATTTCAGTCTCAAAGCGCATCTGGGTACAAAACCCAAACTCTTCTATCTGAAATAAGGAGTCGGATATGAATATAAAAGATTTTATTACATCTATTCCTGTAAAAAAGATAGGTCTCAAAGAGCTGCTCACGCCCGATAATAAGCTTGTCGGCTTGGCAGGATTCGTCCTGCTCTTTATGTACCTATATGGAGCCTTGATGGCACTGATACATGGCCACCATGCCTATGGAGTGACACGCGAGCATCCTTGGGGATTATTGATTGTCATGTATATCTTTTTCGTAGGTACCAGTACTGGATTGGCCATTGTCGGCTCGTTTGGCCACATATTTGGGATTAAGATTTTTGATAGATTCGGTCTGCGCGTAACTTGGTTGGCGATTGCTATGTTGCTACCAGGATTTGCCATCATTCTACTCGAAATTGGTCATCCGATCAGGATGATAATATACAACATGCTCAGTCCTGGTCTGACTTCGGCAATCTGGTGGATGGGTACCTTCTATACCTTAGTGTTGGTCTTTCTCATCGGCGAATTTATTTTCGGCTTGATAGGTGATCATAAAAACTCTCGCCTGCTCGGTATCGGCGGTCTTTTGGCGGATGTAGCCGCTTTTGCGACGCTTGGATCAATCTTTGGATACCTCGTTGCTCGTCCGGCTGTCAATGGACCGTTCCTGCCATTATATTTTATTCTAACGGCAACGGTAGCAGGTTCGTACCTCATTTTTCTCGTCTATGGAATTATGTACAAAAACAATTTCCCCAAAGATATCGAACAGATGCTGACAACCCTAGCCAAAATTCTCGGTTTGCTGTTGGCAGTATTGATGTTTTTCGATTACTGGGCGATTTTGACAGGTCTGTATGGACGCTTGCCTGAGCGTGCCGATACTATCTTGTATATTTTAAGTACCAAATCCTACTGGATTGGCGAGATTCTTCTTGGTGCGGTAGTTCCGTTTGTGATTATTCTGATGAGCAAGGGCAAAAATCTCGGTGCGCTGGTATGGGCATCGTTTTTTGGTCTGGTTGGAATCTTTTTTATGCGATACGATATGGTACATAATGCGCAGGTATTTCCAATGCAGACTATGAAAATAAGAGAGTATCAGTTGCCACCCTCGATAGTTGAATACTCGCCATCTTCGACAGAGTGGTTGATTGCTCTTGGTGGTATTGGTCTGGCAATACTGATCTATCAGATAGGTGTCAAGCTCTTCGATCTGGAAGCACACGATGAGCATCACTGATACAAAACTCAAATAGGAGTTGCACTCTTGCCTCTATTTGCAAGAGTGTTTGCCATTGATCTGTGGTCGATCGCTCCATATCGATTGACCCGATCGGGGGCAAAAGATTCTCGAGTGTGTAATATTTTTGTCTTTGCCGATTAGGCTGTTGAACAAAATACTCCAAATGACTTATGCTATTTTGATTTGATAGTTTGATGGCAAGTGGAATTGTCATAGCTCAAAGCTCTTCTTCATAAACTTTACAGTAGCGACGCTTCGTTGGAGAGAGTTGCATAGACCTTATTCACGGCAGTAGCTTCCAAAGCGGACATTATTCAGGCTCTTTTTCGCTATTTAGACTTATCGTGCTTCGGCAGCCTCCAGCGCCTGTATGCCCACTGCCACTGGGCTGGGTTTTGCTCTATTCTCTCCTGAAGTATGTCGCTGTATCTCTGCGTAAGAGCCCTGAGCTTCTCCTCCTCATCGAGCTTGGCGACACAGTACTCTACAGGCTCATCTATATGGATACGAAAGCTCTCTCTCCCCACCCTTTCGGCGAAGACGGGTACGACGAGAGGGTCGAGTTTGAGTTTGAGCTGAGCGGCACTCTTGAGTGCGTATGCCTTTCTTCCGAAAAATTCTATATCTATTCCGTTGGGCGGAGGTATCATCTGGTCTATGAGCAGTGCCACACCTCCTCCTGCCTTGAGGAGTCTCACTATAGAGACGATAGCTCCCTTTCTCTCTATCGAGCTATTGCCGTAGCGTTCCCTGAAGGGCACTATCAGACGCTTGTCGATAATTGTGTTTTTGAACTCTCTTGCTACCACCGCTCCGCTCAGGCCCCTATATGCTAGCCAATGGCCCAGAAACTCCCAGTTTCCGTAGTGTGAAACGAGCAGAATCAAACCTCTCCCATCCCTGCGTACAAGTCTCTCTATGCGTTCGAGTACCTCCTCTTCGTTTACGACCGCCGTATCGAAGTCGAGTCTTCCCGTGGATATGAGCAGTATCTCCACATAGAAGGAGGAGAGATGGGCCAAAAAAGCTTCGAATATCTCTGCGCGCTCCTCCTCTGTCCTCTGTGTAAAAGCCAATTTCAGATGCTTCGCCACTCTCTCTCTTCTTCTCTCGTTGTTGCGATAGCTTCTCTTCACTATATATCCGCTCAGAGCGTACAAAGCCCTCTTCGGAATAGCACGGGAGAGTTGTATCCCGACATATATCGCCAAATACTCAAAATATTCTTTCACTCTCATCCTGTCATACGGAGTGCTTCTGGGAATTCATGAAATTCGCCACCCTCTCGAGGGCATCTCTCATAGGCTCCTGCGCATATACGAGGGCGAGTCTCACATAGCCTCTACCGGCTCCCTCTCTGCCGAGATAGGAGCCGGGGAGTACCTTGAGATTGAACTTTCTGTAGAGTTCACGGGTGAAATCGAGCTCGTCGCCCACCGGAAGCCAGATATAGAAGGTGGCTTTGGGTGGCTCTATACCCAGAATCTCCCTAGCGAGTCGAAAGTTTTTTCTGTACCTCTCTCTGAATGTCTCGACATGCTCCTGCTCTCTCCATGCCGCGGCCGCGGCCCTTTGCAGGGGCAGGGGAGAGGCGCAGCCCAGATAGGTGCGGTATCTCAGATAACTCTTCAGAATATCGGCATCTCCGGCTATGAAACCGCTTCGAAGTCCCGGTGCGCTGGAGCGTTTGGAGAGAGAGTTGGCGCAAAGGACATTTTTGAAGCGGCTGTTGCCCAGAGCTATGCTCGCTTCGAGGATGGATGGTAGAGGCTCTTGGAGATACAGCTCTATGTAGCACTCGTCGTTGAGCAGTACGAAGTCGTACTCCAGAGCCAGCCTCACCCACTCTTTCATATCTTCGAACTCCATTACCGAAGCGGTGGGATTGTTGGGAGTGTTTATGATGACGAGATCGAGTTCGCGAAGAGTGGCCTCGTCCGTCGGTGCCGCGAATCCATCTTCGGGATTCAGATAGTGTACCTTCGCTCCGGCGGCTATGGCCGCCCCCTCGTATATCTGATAGAAGGGATTGGGGAAGGCCATACTCGGATTCTCTCTGTCGTGAAGCAGAAACTGTGGAAAGTTGAAGAGCAGCTCCCTTGTACCGAAGAGAGGTATGAGCTCCTCACTCTCGAGCTCTATATCGAAACGCTCACGGATATAGCTGCGCATGGCATCCTTGAGATAGCTCTCCCCCGCGGTTTTGGGATATCTGTTCATCTCTGAGGCGTATCTCTTCAGCTCCTCCACGATAAAATCGGGTGTCTCGAACTGCGGCTCTCCTATGGTCAGACTCATGGCTTCGTAGCGGGTATCGGGCTCTATATCTCTCAAGAGCTTCTCCAGTTTTTCGAACGGATAATCTTCGAATTTCATCTTTTACCTCTCTTTTTTTTCTTCGTGAGCGCTCTTTCGAAACTCTTCAGGCCGCCCATGAGCCAAACGAGCGCTCTTTGCATCTCTATGGAAGCCTCTATGGAGGCTTTGGCGGCTCTGGCCTGCGCAAGATCGGCTATGGCTCTGCTCAGCTCGTCCGCACTGCCCAGTCCGTTGTCGAAGCGTCCTCTGGTCAGCTCGTAGTACTCCTTCTGAGACCTTATGCGCATCTTCGCACTCTCGAGCCTCTTTTTGAGCGTTTCAAGATCGCCGAAGGCTTTGACTATTTCACTCTCTACCCTCTGTCTGTAGTCTATCAGTGCCGATACCGATGCCAGTTTTCTGTATCTCGCGGCTTCGCCCATATGCATGGTCCGGCCACCGGAGTAGAGATTCCAGTCGATACGGAAGCCGAGATAGCTCCTGTTGGGGTTGCTGTATCCGTCTCCTTCGAGAGTGGGGCTGCCTCCTCTGCGTTTGAGTGCCGCTTCGAGGTCTATCCTGGGAAAGTATTGGCTTTTTGCCAGTTTTATATCGGCGCTGTCGATCTTCAGTGTCGCTTCGAGCGATGCTATATCGGCTCTCCTCTTCAGGGCGTATCGGTATATCTGTTCGGCGTTTTTGGGCTCGGGTAGCTCGATACCGCCTCTCGTGCCGTCCACTCTCTCTCCCGAGATATACGAAAGCGTCTCCAGACTCTTTCGCAGTTCGTTTTCGGTATCGGCCACTGCCGCTTTCGTATCGTAGAGCGCCGCTTCGATATTGTAGAGTCCCGAAGGCGGAAGCATACCGTTGTCGTATAGAGCCCGGGCCTTTTTCAGGGCCGCCTCCACCGCCGCAAGCGCATCTGTGCGGGCATGGAGCAGACTTTCGAGCATACGGGCCTGCGCATAGAGGGAGCTTAGCCTCATCACTATCGAGCGTTTTTTGTCTATCACTTTGAGCTCGGCCACCCTCCTTTGCCACTCCCTCTTCTCTATGAGAGAGGAGATGGCGAAACCGCTGAAGAGGCGATATCTGAGCGAGAGTTGCGATTCGAAGCTTCTGGTGGTGGCCATAGGCGCGCTTGCCGAACCTATGGGCGGAGGCATATGGTAGGTCATGGTAGGTTTCTCGTCGAGCCATGCTCCGGAGTAGCTCAGCTCTATGGAGGGGTAGAGTGCCCCTTCGGCGGAGAGCTTCAGCTCCCGGGCGTAACGGCTCATCCTTTCGAAGACCTCCACGGCTGGACTCTTCTGTGCGCAAAGGACCAGCTCTTCGTAGCTGAAGCTCTTCGCGTGTGATGGGGAGAGTGATATACACAAGAGTAGTGTCGCTATAAAATTTCTCATGAGCTCCTCTGCGCTCCTCTCTTTTCGCTCTCTCTGCCGATGAAGAGCAGCACTACGAAGATAGTGCCGAAAGCTCCCCAGTAGCCGGCATGCATGAAGGTGTTGTAGAAGCCGTAGTTGTAGCTCATGAACTCTTCGTAGTTTCGGAAAATCAGCTTCAAAGTCTGTATCGGTATATCGGAAGTTTCATGTATCTTGTCGAGAAAATAAGCTACATACTCCCTGTTTTGCAGCTCTTGCATCGCGAGCATATGCATATTTTTGAAATACTCCATATTGTTGGTAGCCAGCGCCGTACCGAAACTGCCCCCCACGAAACGGAAGTAGTCCATCAGGACTATGGCCAGCTCGCCCTTGTCGGCCGGGGCGTTTTGCAGGACCATAACCGTTACGGGAGCGAAGAAGAGTCCCATACCTATGCCGAAGGGGATGCTGAGTGCCATCGCCTGTATCAGCGGGGTGTAGTACTCCAGCGTAGGCAGGAAGAGCAGGGAGGTCAATACATAGAAAAACGAAGCTATGGCCACACTCGCCCTCGCTCCGATTTTGTCGGCGAGTATCCCCGCCAGAGGAGAGAAGAGACCTATGAAGAGAGCGAAGGCGAAGACCGCGATACCGGCGTCGAGGGTGGGCAGTCTCTTGATATGCTCGTAATATACGGGAAGGAGGTAGAAGTATTGATACATAGAGAAACCGAGTATGAAAAAATATATCATCATACCGTTCGAGAAGAGGCGGTTTGTGAAGAGTCTGAAATCTATCAGCCTGTGGCGTGAGTTGAGCTCGCTGAGTGCATAGAGCAGGAAGCCCACGATAGTGGCGAAGAGCAGAATGCCTATCTCTATGGAGTTGAACCATCCGAGCTTCTGCCCGCGTCCGAGCATGACCAGCAGCGAGATGGTGGCCAGGGATATGAAGATGAAACTGCCGAAGTTGAATCGCACTCTTTCGAAAAAGCTATCTTTGGGGAGGAAAACGGTGCCGGCTACGAGCAGAAGCAGCCCCACCGGAAGATTTATCAGAAAGACCGTTCTCCAGTTGTAGTACTCCGTCAGATATCCGCCTATGGTCGGTCCGAGGGCGGGTGCGAAGCTGACACCCAGACCGAAGATACCCATCGCCAGCCCCTGCTTTTCGGGAGGGAAGTAGCTGAATATCATAATGTGGCTCGTAACCATTATCAGGGCCTCTCCGACCCCCTGTACCACTCTGTAGATTATCATCTCTTCGAGGGTGGAGGAGAGGCCGCACATCAGGGATGCTACGCAGAAGAGCCCCACACCCAGAAGAAAGATCTTTTTGGCTCCGAAACGCTTGATGAGCCATTCTGTTATGAGCAGAGCGATGGCGGCGGAGACCATATAGCTGGTGATTATCCACTGTACTCCATACATATCCGTGGCCAGAGGTCCTGTCAGTTTGGGTACTATCACATCCACGACTGTCGTATCGAGAATGGCCATGAAAGCCCCAGTCATCACTATGATAGAAAAGATCGCACGCTCGGCACTACTGATATCCCAGCTCCTGGGGAGTGCAGCCTCTTGTGCATTTCGCATCTATGCGCCACTCCTTTCGATAGCTACGGTGGCTCCCATTCCGGCTCTGAGCCCCTCGGCCTTTTCGAGTCTGATTCTGACCTTGAAACGCTGATCGAGTTTGGTGAACTCACCGCTGGCTATATCCCGGGGAACGAGACTGAATGTGGAAGCCGAAGTGGGGGAGATCGACTCCACCACGCCGCGGAAAGTTCTACCCTTCAGGGCATCCACCTCTATCTTCACCCTGTTGCCTCTGTGCACTCCTGTCAGTTTCTTCTCCGAAAGCAGTACTTCGCAGTAGAGCGATGCGGGATCGACTATCGCATATACGGGAGAGCCCCTTTTCACCATATGCGGAGCGTCGAAGAACTTTTTGGCCACGACTCCGTCGAAAGGCGCATGGAGCTTCGTATAGGAGATCGATTTTTCGAGCTCCTCGAGCGAACTCTTCAATGCCCTCTTTCTGGCCTCCATAGCCTCTATGGACTTTTGCGTCTCCTCTATCTCTCTGCGTGTGAGCTCCGCCAGTTCCACCCCTCTTTTCGCCTTCTCTATTTCGGCTTCGAGAACCTGCAGACTCTTGCGCATTGCAAGCAGAGTTTCGCTCATACTCCTGTAGGCCGTATCTACACTCTCGTAATCCGCCTTGGCGATAAGTCTCTTCTCGAGCATATTGTGGTAGCGCTCCGTATCTTTCCGGCTCTTTTCGAGCTTCTCTTCGAGAGAGAGTATCTCGTGTCTTTTC
Organism: uncultured Nitratifractor sp.; assembly: GCA_913054475.1. GTDB lineage: Bacteria > Campylobacterota > Campylobacteria > Campylobacterales > Sulfurovaceae > Nitratifractor. The sequence continues at coordinate 3,998 of CAJXJF010000032.1, read as the reverse complement.
CCCTCCCTCTTCATCTGTAGAGCCTTCAGATTCTCCCTCGATATTTCACTCTTGAGTCTGAGTGTCTCTTTCAGCCTCTCTTTCGAGAGTCGGGCTGCCTCTATCTCCTTTTCGAGCGACTCTATGGAGTGCAGCACTCCGTCTCTCTTCGTCTTTAGATCCACAGGATCTATCTCGGCGAGAAGCTCTCCGCGCCTGACCTTCTCGTTCTCCTCGACCCTCATATTCACGACTCTGCCTCCCACCTTGAAAGAGAGTGTCGAGAGCTGATCGCTCTTTATGAAAGCGGCGTCGCTGACGGCGTTTACATTGCGGTAGTGGATATAACGATACCCCATATATATGAAAAAGGAGAGAAGTAGAACGATAAGTATGGAGCCGACTCTTCCGGACATCGCCATATCCTTGAATGTTTGAAAGATTTTTTCGCCATTATACTACGATATATGGCCTATAGTGACGATTGTCCAGAAAATTTTCGATATGTGGGGTTGATAGAGAAGCTGAAGTTGCAATATGCTATATTTACAAATATTATAAAAAGGTGGTTCGATTCTATGAAACTCTCAATAGTGATGCTCTCCATATTCTCTCTTTTATCGGCTTTTGAAATCAGATACGGCAGAGGGGAGTTCGATATGAATATGAAGATAGACAATTTCATGAAGTTCTCCAAAAAGCTCGATATAGAGACGATATCTCTCGTCAATTCCCACGACAATATAGCTCGAAGCAGATTCTATATCTTCTACGATGTCGATATATATAGAAGTGACTATGTAGATAGTAAAATCGCGATGATGGAAGATATGTTCTATCTGCCGAGCAAGATTATACCCAAGCCATTCTCGGATAAAGTGAAAGATTTTGCTCCATTTCCCTCCGATGTTCAGGTGGGAGGTATAGACATGAACATCGGCGGCGGATTCGATATCCTCGAAAGTGATGAGGGATATATCGGTATAGGGCTTGCCACAGGTCTCTCCACACCCTATATCTATATGAAAAACGGCAATAGATTCGTAGCACCGTTTATGGGTGCCATGAGTGTCACGGATACGACTATAACGAGTTGGAAGAGTTCGCTTGCGGTGCAAGGAGAGTATAGATTTTTTAAAAATTTCTCCATAGACGGCAGTGCTTTGTATGGTTATCAATTCGCTCGAGTGCAAAATGGATGGATAAGATCCGAAATAGATATGGAGGGTACGATAAGCGCTCTGGATATGAAACTAAAATACGATCTGGGCGGCTTGGCGAAATGGGGCGAGGGTATCTCTCTGAATGCAGGAATGAACTCGAAGAGTTGGGAGAGCGAGAGCGTCAAGGTAAAAGTGATGGATTCCATCTTGGAAAAAGAGGTAGGCTCCACTATGAATATAAACTTCGATACAGTCAACTACTATATGGGAATCGGCTATAGATTTTGAGCGGAGGGGGCGTATTATCCCCTCCATTCTTAACAGCTATAGGTGCTGATGAATTCGTAAGCTGTCGGGCGGCCTTCATCGGGCCAAATTTGGGTTTCGAATTTATAGTGCTGATATGTGTCGATAAACTCTTCGGACATGACTGGCTTGAGAAAATCGTTGTCCGCAATAAGGCCTTCGACCGCCTCTCTCAATGTATGAGGCATCTGCTTTATACCCTTTTGTCTTATCTCGTCAAGACTCAATTCGAAAAGATCTATATCCATCGGTCCTGTAGGTTCATAGTGATTTTTAATTCCGTCGAGTCCTGCGAGAAGCAAGGCACTGAAAGCGAGGTATGGGCATGAGCTGCTGTCCGGGAAGCGTGTCTCGATACGAGTGGATTTTTCACCTCCGCCATACGGTATGCGGATGGAAGCGGAACGATTCTGACTGGAGTATGTGAGAATGGATGGAGCTTCAAAACCGGGGATGAGACGCTTGTAGCTATTGGTGGTAGCATTGGTAAAGGCCGCTATCGCGTGAGCATGTTTCAAAACTCCTCCCATGTACCATCGCGCCATATCGCTGAGGTTGCCATATTCTCCTTCTTTGAAAAATAGATTCTTGCCATCTTTCCAGATAGATTGATGCACATGCATTCCGTTTCCGTTGTCTCCATAGAGAGGCTTGGGCATAAAAGTGGCCGTTTTGCCGTTGAGATGTGCTACCATCTTGACTACATATTTATATTTCTGTACATTGTCGGCAGCCTCCACAAGTGTAGAAAATTTAACTCCGATTTCAGCTTGCGCCTGTGCCACTTCGTGATGGTGCAATACCACATCGAGCCCAATCTCCTCCATTATCTGTACCATTTCGGCACGCAGATCGACCGTAGAATCTGTCGGCATTACGGGGAAATATCCGCCTTTCGTTCTGGGGCGATGACCTATATTTATATAGTCTTCTTCGAGTGTGCTATCGGACCACTCCCCTTCGTCGGAGTGAACCATATACCGTGATTCGTTTATGCTATCTTTGAAAAGTACATTGTCAAAAATGAAAAATTCGTTTTCGGGACCGAAATATGCCATATCGCCCACTCCCGACTCCTCGAGATATTTAAGTACTTTTTTGGATATGGATCTGGGGCATTTTTCATATAGATCACCCTTGTAGATATCGTAAACATCACAGAAGACAACTATTGTCGGATCGGCGGTAAAGGGATCTAGAAATGCCGTCGGTACATCTGGCTTCAAAATCATATCCGATTTGTTGATAGGCTGCCATGCATCGATGGAAGAGCCGTCGAACGGAAGTCCGTTTTCCAAAATCTGTGCATCTATAGCCTTTAGACTGTAAGTTATATGATGCCATGCACCTTTGATATCCGTGAAACGAAAATCTACAAACTCCACTTCGTTATCGCTACAATAGGAGAAAAACTCCTCTATACTTTCGACAAATTTAGCCATCTGATAATCCCTCCTGAAAATTTTGTTCGGATATATTATACTCTCAATTTTAGTTAAGCTCTGCTGATTTTATGCCTATTCTTTGTGCACCATTTCATATTGTGAACATTACGACTACATGCCCTTGCGAATCTCACTGCAGTCCGAGAAGCTATTTGCTAACCAATATGACGGCCGCTACGGCGAAACCGCCGTCATGACTTATAGATAGCGAACTCTCCGTAAGACGGAAGTATTTCTTTCTCTCTTGGGAGAGTCTGAAAGATGGAGAACCTCTACGGTCTTTACTTATATATATATCGTGAAAAGCGAGTTCCGCTCCTATACCGCACCCTAGAGCCTTGGATACAGCCTCCTTGGCTGCCCAGTAGCCGGCTATCGAGGTTGGCTTCATCGAAAGGCTCCGTATCTCCTCTTCTGTAAGAAGACGAGCTATGAAGTTCTCTCCGAAGCGTTGTAGAGCTCTTTCGATCCTCTCTATCGAGACGATATCAATGCCCGTAGCTATCATTTCCTTCCTTCCTGCCGCCTTGCGGCTCTTTTTCCGGCAAAATGGTACAATTGCGCCCACTCCACCCATCATAAGCAGGCGCTTAATAGCGAAACACTATAGCAAAGATAATATAAAAACGATATTTTTGCAAATGCAAAAGCGATAAAATAGTCAGTGCCATTGCAGAATATAAGCAGAGCCAAAGAAAAGCTCCACAATACCTTCACTCGATGGGTAAGTTTTTCTTCATGGGGAGGCTACATGGCAAAACTATCTTAATTTTCGCTTTTTCCGAGCTTTTGTAATATTTCTTCCCTACTCCCATCCAACTCGCTAAAACACATACAAAAGCCCAAAACAGTGCAATATTGCTATTGGACTCAAGGAAGTTGAAAGCTTCAATCCCACAGGAATAACGGAACTAAAGCCCCCTGCTCCTCGATAGATGGACTTTCGCTTTCCATTTCGATGGCGAGTTCTATGGACTCTGACGCCAATTCCGCGACTAAAGTCGCGGCCCTAGGTCATGTGACTTTGAACTTTATAGGGGCGGCGACTTCAGTCGCCGTTAGAACCTTGCACAGAGCAGGGGCTAAATTTAGCCATTGTGAGATG
>CAJXJF010000031.1 GCA_913054475.1 uncultured Nitratifractor sp. | reverse complement strand
TATTGCCAGACTCGCTACCAAATCTTTAAGCTCTTGATCTGTCATCTCTTACCCCCTTTTAGAGTTTTTATTTGCAAGCTTCGCCATCGATTGTAAAGATTATGAATCCAAGCAAAGGCCAAAGTACTCTATTATCGCTCTGCTCTTTTTTGGAATCATAACATAATTTTATCTGTAGTGCGGATGGTATGTCTTTGGGTACAGCAGTTCAATTCCAAGTTCAAACAAAGAAAAGAGTCTGCAATAGCCTTTGTCTCGGATGAGTTGGAGAGTTTCTTCCCAACTTCCACCCTAAAATCTCGACAAAGCCCTATATTACGGGTTTTCGACTTCAAATTTAGGCACTACATCACTCTTCTATCAATACGGCACAACTGCGTAGTTCCACTCTCAAGATTTTGTATATCTTTTTGACTCTTGCTATCCACTTCGAGAAACCCTCTATAACAACTGTCTAAGAACTTCGATTTGAATGAGGAGTCTTTAAGCTTTTCGATAGCTCGTAGGTGCTCTCTTGAGAGAGTCGATAAGCTATGCACAGACCCTCTCTACTCATCGGCAAAGCCGGCGGCGGGCTTTGCATAGCCTCACTTCCCGAGCACGAAATATCTCTGCGCCTCGCTTTTGCTCTTAAAGGGTGAAACTCTGTAGCTCTCATCCCCCACATATACATCGTAACTCTCCGTAGGAGTGCTGCGTCCGTAGCTAAGCGCTATTTTCGCCGCCAGCCTGCGGTCTTCTTCTCCCGCTCCCCGATAGAGTAGAGAGAAGGGGCCGGTCACGGGGAGTCTGATAGGGATATAGTCCTCATTCTCTATGGCAAGCAGTGCCTCGTTATCCTCCCTGTTTCTGCCCACTACGAGTTTGGAAGCTCCAGGCAGACGAAAATGTCTGCCATATTTGAGAAGCTCTATATCCTCGACGGCGAACTCCTCATGCTCTATGAAATCTCTCATCTTCGCACTGAACGCCGGTTCGGTCAAAAGACATCCGCCTCCGGGACTTTCGTAGTCTTCCCAGCCATATTCGGCAGCCATGGCCAACTGTCTCTCTCTGTTTCTGCCGGATATGTCGAGCAGTCTCTCCCTCTCGACCCAACCCTCTGTCTCCGGAGTGCTCGGTTCGAGAAGTTTGGCACTCAGAGGGCGCAATATCAACTTCTCTTCCCTGTCTCCCGCCAGAGAGCTCACCTGCCTCAGAGCCTCGGCTCTCTGGCTCATCGGACGCTGCCCGACGACCTCACCGGTAACGATGAAAGAGGCATCGAGTTTCGCGAGCATCGCTCTGGCTATTTTGAACATATAGCCGTGACAATCTATACAGGGGTTGAAATTCTTGCCATATCCGTAAACGGGGTCGAAGAGAATATCCTTTATATACTCCTCTCTCACATCGATATCGAGAAAATCGGCCCCGGCCATTTCGGCTCTTTTTTTCACTTCATGAGTGACATCTTTGGTACTGCCGAAACCTGTCTTTATATATATCGCCGTAACATCTATATTCTGCTCTCTCATCATGGCCACCGCCAGCATACTGTCGAGGCCGCCGCTAAAGAGGGATATCGCTCTCATATGGCACCAATTCTCCTTTTTTAAGTCTCGGAAGTATATCAGTTTTTATTTTTCTTATCAGCCAGCTTTTCCGTTCGTACGGTATCGAAGGGTCGGAAGTGATAGCTCCGAGTCTCCTTCTGTAGAAACTCTCCAACTGCCTGCGCAGAGTATCTCTGAAGAGCTCTTCATTCAGTACTTTTATACTCTCGTCCACCGCTATACGCATCAGGGCCGGATTCTGCGTATCGCCTCTTAGAAGGGCTTCGAAAGCCTCTCTGTGTACCCCGGCCATTTCCGGTGAAAGCAGGTCTATCGTCTCGTCCACGAGAGAGTCGTGCTCGAGCAGAGTTTTGAGAATCGAGAGCCACGCCGGATCCTCTTTGGGCATGAAGCGCTCTATCTTTCCGATATCTCCTGCACTCTCCCTGCCGTCTGAAAAGTATGAAGCGGGCAGTTTGAGCAGAGATGCCGCAAAGGGTATATAACTCTCCCTCTCTATCGGACTCAAAAGAGAGAGGAAACTCTTCATCTTTCCGAAGACTCTCTCCTTCTCTTTCGGCTCGGATATATCTCTACCCTCGAGCATCTTGCCGAGTACGAAGGGTACCAGCTTCTCTCCGCCACGCAGCAGAGAAGAGAGCTCCTCTCTGCGCCCGGCAGCCGCCAGATCCGCCGGATCCGAAGAGGCGGGGAAGAGTACGACCCTGCCCTCGAAACCGTGGGAGGCCAAGAGAGTCGCGGCTTTGAGAGCGGCATCCACACCTGCTCTATCTCCGTCATATGCGAGTACGACCTTGGGCTCTCCCTTTTTCAGCAGTGGCAGATGTTCCGCGGTCAACGCTGTACCGAGCGTCGCCACCGCCGTATCGAAGCCGCTTTGGTGCAGCATTATCACATCGAGATAGCCTTCGCAAACGACAATCTCCCTCTTTGCATATATATGCTCTTTGGCTATGCTGTAGCCGTAGAGCAGTCTCGACTTGTTGAAAAGCTTCGTCTGCGGAGAGTTGATATATTTGGCGGGATGAGTACCCATCGTCCTGCCTCCGAAACCGACGATGGCTCCGGCGGGAGAGTGGATGGGGAAAATCACTCTATCGACCAGTCTGGCATATCTGCCGCCATCCTCCGAGACAGCTATGATACCGGCCTCTTCGGCAGCGGGCATAGGGATGTGACTTCCTGCGATGAAATCCATAGTCTCTCTACCCGAAGGTGCATACCCTATACCGAAAAGCTCTATAGATGCCTGGGAGACTCCTCTGCTCTTGAGATAGTCGCGGGCCGCAGGATTGGCGTCGAGTCTGGCCGCATACCAATCTCTAAAAAGCTCGAGAGCTCTTCTGGCACGGCTATAGTCCCCCTTCCCTTTGGTGTAGCGCAAAGAAAAGTTGTACATCGATGCAAGCTTCTCTATAGCTTCGGGGTAGCTGAGTTTATCCTTCTGCATGACGAACTTTATAGCGTCACCACCCACACCGCATCCGAAACAGTGATATATCTGTTTGCTGGGACTCACAACGAAACTGGCACTCTTCTCGCTATGGAAAGGACAATTGGCCTTGTAGTTCGCTCCGGCCTTTTTGAGCTCGATATAGCTCCCTATCACATCCACTATATCGAGGCTCTGTTTGAGTGCTTCGATAGAAGACTGCTCTATCATCTCCACTCCCTTGCGTAGATCAACTTTCGACCTTTATAGATCCTTTATCAGCTTCTCGACTATAGACGAATCGGATATATAATATTCGCCATCTACGATTCTGACACTCTCGTCATCTTTGGCCGAGAGCTTCTTGAGCCTCTTCTTCAAGGCTTTGAGTCTCTTCTTTTTCATTCCATATATCCCGGAGAACTCTCCGAGCGTAAGCCACTGTCCGATTTCCGCCTCTTTGGTGGATTCATCCTCTTCGGGGCTATTGGGGAGAAGATTCTCACTCTCGGCTTCCGTATCGATAGTCTCCTCCGCTCTCATATGCTCTATCTGCGCCGCATAGAGAGTCTTCATCTCGGAAAAGGCCTCTTTGAGCAGCTCCACTTCGCTTCTGAGCGTACTGGTAATCATCCTGTTGGTCTCTTTCAGATCCCTGACCGTCTCTTTGAGTACGGCTATCGTCTCGTCCTTGGCGTGCAGAAGCTCTTCGAAGCGGGGAGCGGAATCCGACTCCTTTTCTCTCTCCATCTTCTCGTCGGGCACGGAGGGTCCGCCACCCTCTTCATCTTCCACCACGACATATATCTTGCCCTCGACGGTTCTCGACGGCAATACACCCTTTTTTATCTTCATATAGACCGCCTGCCTCGATATACCGATACTCTTGGCATAATCTACAGGCTTCACCAGCTTTTCCATACCCTCGGCTCCTTCGACTTGGCTCAATAATAACATAAAGGGCGTTAAGTATAGGAGAAGATGCAAAAATCACAACTCCTCAAAATATTATTCTGTCACGACCCGCAAGTTTGGCTTTGTAGAGTTTCATATCCGCCACCTTCAAGAGCGAACTCAACACATATCCCTCCTCGGCACTGTCGCATATCCCGCAACTGAAGGTATAATGAATATTTTCCGGATCGACAAAGACAAAACTGCAAGCCACTCTTTTCTTGATCTCTTTGACTCTCTCGAAAGCCTCCATCTTGTTCGTATCGGGCATAATGATCACGAACTCCTCCCCGCCTATACGAAAGAGTGTATCTCTTTTGTCCGCCACCTCTTTCAATATCTGTGAAAAGTGTCTCAAAACGATATCCCCCGCTTCGTGCCCGAAACTGTCGTTGATGCTTTTGAAATGATCCAAATCGAGATAGGCCAAGGATATCGTATTTGCATGTAGTCTCGCTTTTTCTATCTCCATAGCCGCAGTTTCATCGAAATAGTGTCTATTGTAGAGTCCCGTGAGTTTGTCGGTGATTGCCATCGTATAGACTTTTTTCTTCTCGTTTTCGAGTCTGTAGATTTCGAGCTCATGTTTACCCATCATCGTCACTGCCGTTTCGAATTTCCCAAGCATCTGAACAGATTCGAAACTTCTATCCATGGAACTGTTGAAGATAAAAATTCCCACCCCTTCGATATCTTCATCGTTTTGTGCGAGAGGAAAGACAAAGGCGGTCTCATCTTCCGCTACCGAAACGATATCGGCAACGGAAGTATCGAAAAATCCGTGACTATCCCGACAAAGCAAATTCTCTATCTCTCGGCCTATCTTGCGTGCCCCAGCCCCATATATCGTAGGTATCGGATTTTTCGAATCGAAAAGTATATAACCCTTCTCTTCGACATGAACGACTATGGCTATTCGATGTATGGGAAAAGCCACCTTCATAAGCGAAACGACTCTTTTGCTCGTCTTGGAAAAACCGTAGAAAAATGAGACCTCTTCATATATTCTGGGCAGGATATTGTTGATTTTAATCATCAATTCGATATCCCTGACTCCGCCGAATTCGAGATAGAGACCACACTTGAGAGTTCTCAATCTCTCGATGATATAGGGGATGAACTCCTCTTTTATTATAGAGCCGTGTTGCGGAGCGATCATTTTCAGAGGCTGACACTTCTCTATATTGTCCAAGCCGTTGTTCACTATGACAGAGGCCGGCATATAGTGCGTATGGAAGGGTTCCATCATCCTGAAATAACTTTCGGCATCGCTTGCAAAGAGTGAAAATTTTTCCGTTATCGCACCGAAAATATCGCTCGAAAAGAGTATTTTGCTCTCTCTGTCATATGTACAAAATGCACCCGGAAAGTGCATATACGGAGTGAAGACAAACTCCAAAGAGCGCCCTTCACACTCCAGTCTCCAGGCGTTTTCCTGAATTTCGTAGAAATCGATTCCCCAATCGTAGTGCTCGAGCAGCTCTTTCGCTCTCCAGTGGGTTATGAGCAATCTTCCCTCTGTTCCTATCTCCTGAAGCAAATCTTCTATGCAGGAGACTATATCCGGATCTTGATGGTGACAGATTATATACTTTATATTTTCAAGCGGCATCAAAGAGAGAATCTTCTCTCTGCTATATCTCCATGTAAGCTTCGAGCCCGGATCTATGAGAATACTATGCTGTGCATTCTCTATGAGATATACATGACACTGAAAAGGATCGTTTTGTAAAACATGCCCGACCCACCAGACTCTATCGGCTATCTCTACAGCCCCTTGAACTTCACACTCCTGTACCGACATCCTCTCTCCTTATCCTGCTGCGAAACTATAACCGATCTTCTCACTCTTGCCGACTCCTGAGACCCACATTTTTAAGCCGTGAAATAGCTATGATTATATTGTAAAGCCTATAAAAATAGAGTAATGTTCCCACGCAGGCACCCTCACACAAAGAGTTTGTGCCCGCTTGTCGATAGAGATTTTTTAAGGAGAGCTACTGTATAGCTTTGTAGAGATCGATACTTAAAGTACCTCTTTGTGCCACGATGAGCTCTTTTACGACTCTTATGTTTTTGGGGCTGTCGTATCCGCATTCCTGTGCACATCTGACAACTCCTATCAGATAGTATCTACCGGCGGGAACACCGTAGAATGCGAAGTTGCCCCCGGCATCCGAAGTCGTGAATTTCAGATAGTTGAAGAGTCTGGGATCGGCCTTACCCATCTTGCGTCCACCGAGATAGCTCTCTTCGTACCACTGTCTGGAGTAACTCGTGACAGGATTGAGATAGAGTCTCGTCTGTTTGCCGTATATTCTGTTTCCGGTAGAATCTTCGATATATATCGTCCCTTTCACTGTGGCTTCACCCACCTGTCTGAGGCGACGGTACTCATCTACCGGAAAGGGGATTCTACTCACGATACTCTCACCCACAGGAGTCACATTGAGGTCAGAGACATCCACTGAGCTCTGTTGTCGTACATTAGCGCCGGGTAGCGACGGAAGAACGAGCTCCTGGTGTACACAACCACCCATGAAGAAAACAGTTGCAATATAGACAGCCAGTTTCAAAATACCTATTCTCATGTCGAAACTCCTTTATATACTTTTTAGCATGTTCGAGCACTCATTTACCCAGACAGAACTCCGAAAACATTCTATCGAGTATCTCTTCGCTCTCATAGGGTCTGCTTATCTCTCCTATGGCGGAAGCCGCTTCGGCGAGATGATAACTGAATATTTCGAGCTCTCCTCTTCGTAGAGGTTCGCGCGCCTCCTCTATCTGCTTCGCACATCTTCGTACGGCATCCATCTGTCTCTCGTTGACCAGCATGAGTTCATCGCTCGAAGAGAAGCCATCGAGCCGTTTTTCAAGCTCGCTCATCAAGCGCGTGAACTCTCTTTTGGCACTAATCTCGATATATGGAAAGGGAGCGAGAATTTCCGTATCGAAACGCCCGGGAAGGTCGCTTTTGTTCAGAGCGACTATCAATCTCTCTTTTTCGAATCCCTCTATCAGTCTCAATATGCGTCCATCTTCGTCCTCGTCATACTCCCTCGAAGAGTCGAAAAGGGCTATGACAATATCCGCCTCCTCTATCGATTCGAGACTTCTGTTGACTCCTCTTCTCTCTATCTCGTCTCTGGCGTCTCGAATGCCGGCGGTATCGACTATTCGGACTATATGTGTCCCTACTCTTATCTGCTCTTCTATCGTATCTCTCGTGGTACCGGCTATATCGCTGACTATGGCTCTTTCGTAGTCGAGCAGAGCGTTGAGCAGAGAACTCTTGCCGACATTGGGTCTGCCCACTATCGCTATGCGAAAACCCTCTATAAGCCCCCTCCTTCTCTCGCTGCTATCTAGGACTCTTTGCATATCGCAAGAGAGTCTCTGCAATCCGGCCTCTATAGCTTCGAGTATATCAGGGGGTATATCCTCTTCGGCATAATCTATCGATACCTCACTGTAGGCTCTAACAGTGAGAATTCCCTCTCTGACTCTCTCGACGAATCTGCCAAGCTCGCCTCTCATCTGCCTGAGCAGTATTCTGGCGGCATCGAGACTTCTGGCCTCTATCAGGCTGGCTATGGCTTCGGCTTCACTCAAGTCTATCTTTCCATTTAGATAGGCTCTCTTGCTGAATTCACCGGGTCTGGCGTGTCTGGCCCCGAAATGTATCGCACTCTCGAGCACCCTCTGAGCCACCACCATACCGCCATGAACCTGAAACTCGACAATATCTTCACCGGTAAAACTTCTCGGAGACGGGAAATATATGAGAATGCCTCTGTCTATGATTTCACCCTCCATATCGTAGATTGTGGAGAGTCTAGCTTCTCTGGCGTCGAGCTCCTTTGGAGCGCTCATCCTGCGGGCTATCTCATAGGCGTCGGGCCCGCTGATTCTGACTATGGCTATCGAGGCTACACCGCTTGCGGTGGCTATGGCTGCTATCGTGTCGTTCATGGCCCGCTCATCCTTCCCGAGGCCAACTTCACTCTCTCGGGGAGTTCAAAAAGTCGTTTATCACGACATAGCGTTTGCCATCACTGCGGCTCTTCTTGATGGCTACATATTTGTCGGGGAAGCGCTCTCTGAGCTGTTCGAGGGCTATCTGTACGAGAATTCCGTCGAGTGGACGGGTCCTTCCCCAGCCCTCGCTTTCCACATGCTCTATAACCGGTTTGATATAGTTGCTTATCATCTCCTGTTGAGAGGAGAGAAACTGTGCGATTTCGAGTTTGATATAGAGTCCGTATCTGGCATGTATCCAGTTGAAGAGCAGATAAGAAAGAGCGTTGTATCTGTATCCCTCTCTCCCTATGAGAAGAGCGGCATCCTCGCCATCTATAAATATGTAAGCTGTACCATTTTCCACATCAACCTCTACGGTGTCTATATCGAAACAGGCAGAGTCTATGAGTCTGCGCAACTCTGCCTCTATCTCTTGTGCCACCTCGCTCACATCTCTATCTGTTTTCGAGATTTTCGAAGAGAAGTCCTTGTCGGATTTATCACAAAAAAAACTCTGCATGACGACTCTATCACTCTCGCCCATATCTCGATGACCCTCTCTTGCGACATACTCTTTGTCGCTCTTGGGCTCCTTTGGCTCTTCATCATGACTTTCCGCTTCGGAGTCTCCTTCATCGATACTTTGAAGTCCTTCATCAGAGACTTCCTGCCTACTCTTCTCTTCGTCGATATTTTCTACTCTTTCTGGAGCATCGGCCACGATTATCGCTTTTTTGCCGAAGAGTCCGAAGATGCCTCCAGATGGGTACTGGACGATTTCGTATCTCAATTCCGTTATGGAGCAGTCGAACTCTCTACAAGCAATATCATATGCCTCTTCGAGTGTGGATGCTTCTATCTTTTTCATCTATCTACTCCTGAGCCTCTTTATTTACAGAAACTCTCCTTAACTTCTCCTTGTACTTCTCGTAGGCATGGTTTATATAGTACTGTTGAGCTATGGAAAGAATATTGTTCGTAAGCCAGTAGAGTACCAGACCCGACGGGAAGGTGAGGAAGAAGAAGGTCATTATTGCAGGAAACCATTTGAATATCTTCTGCTGCATAGGATCTGTCATCGTGTTCGGTGTTATATGCTGCTGTGCGAACATGCTCACACCCATCAAAATCGGCAGTACGAAGTATGGATCCTGTCTGGAGAGATCACTTATCCACAATATCCACGGCGCACCCTGAAGCTCATCGGCGTTGAGCAGTACACGATAGAGCGAGAAGAATACCGGAACCTGCAGTAGCATGGGCAAACATCCGCCCATTGGATTGGCACCGTGCTTTTTGTAGAGCGCCATCATCTGCTGATTCATTTTGGCCGGATCTTTGCCATATTTCTCCTTGATCTCTTTCATCTTGGGAGCGAGATCCTTGAGTTTCTGCATCGACATCATCCCCTTGTAGGAGAGCGGGAAGAGTACGAGCTTGACCAGTATGGTGAAGAGTACGATTGCCCAACCCCAGTTTCCTACGAAATCGTATATTGTCTGCATGATTTTGAAAAAGGGTTTGGAGAGGAAGGTAAACCAGCCAAACTCTATAGCATCGGTAAGTCCGGGATCGAGTTTTTTGAAGAGCTTCCACTCCTTGGCTCCCGCATAACCGTGAAGCTCCATACTACCCGATACGGATATGAAGGGGAGAGGGTCATTCTCTTTGTCGGACATGACTATGACATTGAAGGGCTTTTCAAAGTTGTAGAAAAGAAATGCGTAGTATCTGTCGAAGGAGGAGACTATATTTATCTTTTCGAACTTACCGCTCTCCTCTACCTTCTTGTCTTCAAGTGTGGTAATTATACCGTTTGCATCCCTAAGAAGGGCTCCCCTGACTATCATATATCTCGATTTGTCCGCTTCGGGTCTGTGCCCTGTCGTTACGAAATATCTCTCTTTTTTGTCAATATCGATTTTCAGATCGTAGTGACCATCGGGGTAGAACTTCAGTCTCTTGCTTACTCTCAAAGCAGAAAGTTTCTGCGTCAAGGTCAATTCCACCGCACCCCCACTCGCATCCAGCGAAGCGGAGGAGGCGCTATACGGAGTCTTGAAAGCCTCTGTATTTATGGACTTGTCGGCGAAACGAAGCTCCAGAGGCGGTGTGCGGTCGGGCTCTATGAGCTCGAGCTTTTTGTTGTCTTTTCCTCTGTACTTCTCGTCGGAGAGAACTATACTGGCAAATCTACCCAATTTGTCTATTTTGAGCGTATATCTCTTTGTCTTTACCGTGGCTATAATCTCTTGCAGCCCATTGGCTGCGGAACTCTTTTGGATATCGCTGTGAGGTTTCATCATAGAGGGAGCAGCCTTCGCTCCGCTTTGTGGACTCTTTGCAGAGCCGCTTCGAATATCGACTCCATGCTCCATTTTGGAAGCTGCAGGAGCGCTTCTTTGCGATTTCGGTAAAATATAGTTGAATCCTATCAATACGAAAAATGAGAGGACTGACGCTATAAGCAGGCGTTTGTTCATATCCATCTGTTCCAATTCATATCACCTTTGAATAAAATTTTTTCAATGAGTCGGGATTATACCCTTTTTAACATTAGGGGCACTCTATCACCGCTGTCACTGGACTTTGGAGGGTATGAGAGTCCTCTCTATCCCCTCTCCCGGCGAAGTGCCCCGCATCTCTTCAGGACGGAGAGAAACTCCCTGTCGCGTTTTTCAAATTCCATTTTCAGGATAGGGGCTTTGGCTACGAAGATATAAAAACCGTTTTCGAGTCTGTCGGAATACTCTATGAAGTGTGCGCGCAACAACCTCTTGGCACGGTTTCTCTCTACCGCCTTGCCTACTTTTTTGCCCGCTACGAACGCTATCTTTTTCCGAGATGTCTTTTTGAAGAAGAGTACGAACCAGGGTGTATGCCACACCCTATCCGCTTTTTTGTAAACTCTGTCGAAATCCTTTTGCGATTTGACGCTTGCGAAATCTTTTATACGGCTAATCTTTTTCTACCTTTCGCACGGCGTGCGTTGATGATTTTCCTCCCGTTTTTCGTCTTCATACGGGCACGAAAGCCGTGAGTTCTTTTGCGTGGAGTATTGTGCGGTTGATATGTTCTTTTCATTGCTGTTTCCTTTTCGTGTCTGTTTTTGGATATCTCCGGAATGATGCAGAGAAAAATTCGAGTGCGATTATATCCAAAGAGGCTTAAACGGCACTCCAATACGCAATTGCAGTAAGGCAACAAGCGTATCGAAAGAGAATTGAGGCGACTATAGCATAGATATAAGCTCTCTCATCTACGCAATATCGATAATAAAGAGAACTCTTCAAAAGCTCTCTATTTATTTGACGAAGATCTCGTCGAGTATCATATCTATGAAATCTTTCGCTCCAAATCTCATCAGATCTTCCGGACTCTCTCCGGTACCGATATAGTAGATAGGCATCTTCAGCTCATCGACTATGCTCAATATGGCCCCACCTTTGGCTGTACCGTCGAGTTTGGTTATGATGATACCGTCTATGCCTATCATCTCGTCGAAGGCTTTGGCTTGATTGACGGTGGAGCTTCCCTGTGTACCATCGAGTATCAGAAGTTTTCTGTGCGGCGTACCCGACAAGGCCTTGTCCGCTACCCGTACCATTTTTTTCAACTCTTCGGCGAGATTGCTCTGCGTATGTAGTCTTCCGGCTGTATCTATTATCACTCTGTCGTAGCCTTTTGCTACAGCTTTGGCTATAGTATCGTAAACGACTGCCGACGGGTCGTGCCCCTGTCTGGTGGCGACTATGGGTATATCCAGTCTCTCGGCCCAGCGACTCAACTGCTCGATAGCGGCTGCGCGGAAGGTGTCTGCAGCACCGAAAATCACTTTGTGCCCCTCTTTTTTGTATAGATTTCCCAATTTCGCTATGGTGGTAGTCTTGCCTGCTCCGTTGACGCCGACAATCATCTCTACGAAGGGCTCGTACTCTTGCGGCTCTATCCAGCGCGCTTCGTACTGGAATATGCTTATAAGAGAGTTGAATGCCTGCACTCTGTTTATAGTTTTGGGAAGCCCCTCGAACAATCTCTCTATCAGTTCGTAGGAGACATCGGCTTCGAGCAGTATATCTTCGAACTCCTCTTTCCCTATCTTCTTCTTCTTTTTCCCTGCGGCCTCTTTTATGACATCATTGGTTTTTCCGAAAGCCTTTTTCAAAAAAGCGAACACTTTACCCTCCTTATTTCAATTGCTCTATGATATTTTCCAACATCTCCTGAGGTGCCGCCCCTTCGATATCGATAACCCTCTCTCCATTTTTATAGACAAGTGTCAGCGGTATGGGATAGTTTTCCGGTAGAGAGAGCTCTGCTGCCAGACATCGAGCGAGACGGTCGTTGTCTTTTGCATTCGATATGAAAAAGGTCGCATCATATCTCTGCATGAACCTGCGTAGCTCCTCGTTGCCTATAGAACTATTCACCACTATACCGATAACAAAAACCCTCCTTGCATATTTTCTCTGTATCTCGCTCAGATATGGTAGCATACCTCTACAAGGCGGACACCAGGGAGCGAAAAGATGGATTATCACAATAGGTTGTATCACTTTGTCCACGAGTACTTTGGCATCTTCGAAGTGTATGCGGGTAGTTCTATTGTCTATATCCGAGACGCGAAAACTGCCCCCAAGCAGACTCTTTTTTTTCCTCTTTAAGACCTTGACGCTCTCTTTTGGGGCTCTCTTCTGCCCTTCTTGTTTTTTGTCGCAGGCGGAAAAAATCAAGAGTGTAAAAAGTATCGGTAGATAAATAGACAATCTGCTTCCCACTCGACTCCCCACCTTTCGACACATCTCCCGCGGCTTGGAACAACTCATTCGGATATCACGGAACCGTATCGAAAAAACTTCGCCACAGACTCTTTTCGATGCAATTTTTATCGTGATACGCTAATATTCAGGCGGCGATTATACCGTAGTAAAATTTCGAAGGCATTAATGGATGGATAGAAAAAGGGAATTTAGGAAAAAAGCTATGCAGAGGCTCGAAAGAGTACCGATAGACAAAAGATACCTTTACGACAAAAGGATAAACGGCGAACTCTCCGAAAAGATATCGGAATATGAGGCCAAAAGTGTAATGATATATATTCCGCTGAGTCTCGAAGCGGACATAACGCCCCTCATACGCAAACTACGCAGGATGGGAATCCTCGTGTATGTACCATTTATGGTGGGTGAAAGTTTCATATTGGTAAAATATAGATTGCCGTTGCGAAAAAAGCGCTTCGGAATAAAAGAACCGAAAATATCCAAACAGTATAGAAGAAGAAAGATAGATTTGGCGATAGTGCCGATTCTGGGTATGGATGCGACATTTAGAAGAGTGGGTTTCGGGCGCGGGATGTATGACAGATTTTTTGAAAAAGAGAAGAAAAATATAGCCAAAGTCATATTTGTAGAGAGGATACTCTGTCTAAGTTCCCATGTCGTCACACAAAGACACGATATCAAAGCGGACATTGTAATAACGGGAGATAGGACTCTCGAAAGAAACCATCGAACTTTTCGTCGGAGTAGATACTATATTTGATACATACAGCCTCCGCTTCGCCTCCATTCTCATATCGAAACTCTATACTGCAAGAACGATAGATGAAATCAAGGGAATGATATGATACCTGGTATAGTTTTAGGCACCACCGTGGCCATACCTCTCGCGATAGCGGCGGGATACCTCACGGCCCGATCGATTCTCTCGAAACGCTCGAAACTGCTGGAGTTGGAGTCCAGAGCCAGAGCCAAGGCGATAGAGCAGGAGGCCGACAATCTTCTGCGCAACGCCAAAGTGGAACTCAAGAGCAGAGAGCTGGAACTCGAGAAGAGATTCAACGAGAGGGTCAACGAGGTAGAAAAGAGAAAACGAAATCTGATCATAAAAGAGAGGGAACTCGATCTCGAGCGCGAAAAACTTCAACAACTCCGTATGCAGAGCGAACAGAGACTGAAGAGTATAGAGCGGATGCAAAAGCGCAAAAATGAGCTCCTTGAAGAGAATCTACACAAGATAGAGACGCTCGCCTCGATGACCAGTGAGGAGGCAAAAGCCTTTTTGCTCAAAAGTACCGCCGAAAGAATCGAGTCGCAGATGGCCGCTGTAGCCAGGAGAGAGATAAAGAGTGCGGTCGAGGAGTCCAAACGAAAAGCCAACTATATATTGGCGCAGGCGACTACGAGATATGCCGGCGAGTTTGCCGGCGAGAGACTCATAAACACGATTTCACTCCCTACGGATGAGCACAAGGGGCGCATCATAGGTAAGGAAGGTAGAAACATAAAGACTCTCGAACAGCTTCTCGGAGTCGATATCATAATCGACGAAACTCCCGGAGTGATAGTCGTCAGCAGTTTCAATCTATACAGAAGAGCCATAGCCACCCGAGTGATACAGCTGCTGGTGGAGGATGGCCGCATACACCCGGGGCGTATAGAGGAGGTACACGAAAAGGTACAAAAGGAGTTCGAGGAGAAGATTTTCGAAGAGGGTGAAAATGTCATCATCGATCTCGGACTCTTTCCCATGCACGAGGAGCTTATAAGACTGCTTGGCAAACTCAAATATAGGGCCAGTTACGGCCAAAATGCTCTGGCTCACTCTCTCGAAGTGGCGAGACTCGCCAGAGTGATGGCGGCGGAGATGGACGGTGACGAAAAGCTCGCTCTCAGGGCGGGTCTTCTTCACGACATAGGCAAGGCGCTCACTCAGGATTTCGGCGGTTCACATGTAGAGATAGGCGCACAACTCTGTCGCAAATACAACGAGCATCCGACCGTTATAAATGCCATCTATGCCCATCACGGACATGAAGAGCCCGACAGCGTGGAGAGTGCCGCCGTCTGTGCCGCCGATGTACTGAGCGCCGCAAGACCCGGCGCCCGAAGAGAGGTACTCGAAAGTTTCACGCGCAGGGTCAAGGAGATAGAGGATATCGCCCTCTCCCACGAAGGGGTAGAGCAGGCATATGCCATAAACGCCGGTAGAGAGTTGAGGGTCACTGTCGATGCCGGCAGAGTCGATGACAATAGCTCTGTCGCCCTATGCCACGAAATCGCCCGCGAAATAGAGGAGAAAGTACAGTATCCTGGCGAAATAAAGGTAAATGTCATAAGGGAAAAACGAAGTATCGATTTTGCCCGCTGAGATAGTCGAGCGTAGATAATCCGAATCCTCCCGACCTATAAAAAGAGGGAGGATAATTGCACTCTTGTGCATTGTATCCGTTTGAAAGAGTATCGGGGGGATTGTGCGATCGGCCGATCCTCCTTTTCCCCTTTTTGAAGCCCAAATCGAGCCTTTCAGATATTTTCTGCTAAAATCTACTCCATTTTCATTTCAAGCTATTTAGAAAAGGACTTACAAAGTGGATATCAGTACAGAGAAGAAGAATGCCGCCAATGTGGATATAAGCGCCAAAATAGGTAAGGAAGAGGTGGAGAAGAGGGTCGACAAGATAGCCGCCGAAACAGGCAGGAAGATAAAAGTTGACGGTTTCAGAAAAGGGAAAGTGCCCCCGGCGATAGTCAAGAAACTATATGGAGAGCAGCTCGAACAGGATGCCGAAACGGAAGTCATCAGAGAGATGATGGAAAAAGCCTACGAAGAGGCCGGAATAGATGCTTCCGCGATCATAGGAGACCCCATCTTCAAAAAATACGACAAGACAGAAGAGTTCATAGAGGTCGAAATGACCGTATGTCTGCGCCCCGATGTCGATGTGGAGGGATACGGCGAATGCGTCCCCTCCTACGAGGTACCGGAAGTGAGCGAAGAGGAGTTGAACGAGCGTCTGCAAAAACTTGCAAAGCAGTCTGCAAAGACGGTGGAGGTAGAAGATGACAGAGGGCTTGAAGAGGGTGATATAGCCCTATTCGACTTTACCGGTTATATAGACGACGAAGCTTTCGAAGGTGGCAAAGCGGAAAACTACGAGCTCGAGATAGGCTCGGGCCAGTTCATACCCGGCTTCGAAGAGCAGATGAAGGGGATGAAAAAGGGTGAGAGCAAAAGTATAGAGGTGACTTTCCCCGAAGATTATCAGGCCGAGAATCTCAAGGGCAAAAAGGCCCGTTTCGATATCGTGCTTCACGCTATAAAGGAGAAGAAGATACCCGAAATAGACGATGAGCTCGCCAAAAGCGTGACACACAAAGAGGATGCCACTCTCGAAACTCTGAAGAAACAGGTAAAAGAGCAGATTGCCACGGAGAAACTGAGCAAACTCTACAACGAAGAGCTCAAGCAGAAACTGCTCGAAAATCTGATAGAGAAGTTCGATTTCGACCTTCCGGAAAATATAGTCGAGCAGGAGATAGACAACCTGGCCAACCAGAAGGCTTCGAGCATGAGCAAAGAGGAGATAGAGGAGATAAGAAACAGCTCCGAGAAACTCGACGAACTCAGAGACTCCGTTCGCGAAGATGCGCAAAGCAGTGTGAAAGCCACATTCATCGTGGATGCGGTAGCCAAAGCCGAAGATGTGAAGGTGGACGACCAGGAAGTCACACAGGCTCTCTACTACGAAGCCATAATGACCGGTCAGGATCCCGAAGCGGTCATAAAATACTATCAGCAGAACAATCTCCTGCCGGCCATCAAGATGGGAATGATAGAGGACAGACTCTTCGCCAAAGTGCTCGATCTTGACAACGCCGTCGGGAAATAGTATTCTCGACCCGCAAAAGAGTTCCGCTGAAGCGGGGCTCCCTGGAAAACTTTTCCCTAAAAAACATTGATAAAGGCTGTCTATGAGTTATATTCCCTATGTTGTGGAGCAGACAGGACGAGGAGAGAGAAGCTACGATATCTACTCCAGACTCCTGAAAGACCGAATCATAATGCTTAGCGGAGAGATAAACGACGCCGTAGCATCGACCATAGTGGCCCAGATGCTCTTTCTCGAAGCTCAGGACCCGGAAAAGGAGATATATTTCTATATCAACTCTCCCGGCGGTGTGATAACGAGCGGATTCAGTATCTACGACACGATGAACTATATAAAGCCTGAGGTTATAACCATATGTATAGGACAGGCGGCCTCCATGGGAGCCTTCCTCCTCGCCTGCGGAGCCCAGGGAAGAAGATACGCACTTCCCAGCTCACGCATAATGATACATCAGCCGCTCGGAGGAGCGCAGGGACAGGCGAGCGACATAGCCATACAGGCCGAAGAGATACTGAGACTCAAAAACTATCTCAACAAGATTCTGGCCGAGCGTACCGGCAAAACGGTCAAACGCATAGAGAAAGATACGGAGAGAGACTTCTTCATGTCGGCGAAAGATGCCGTGGAGTACGGCCTCGTGGATGAAGTACTGAGCAAAAGCTTCGCATAGGAAAAGGTTATGGTGAGAGATATAGTTGTCTATCCCGACAAAAGGCTCAAGCAGATTTCCAAAGAGGTGGTGAATTTCGATGAGAAACTCCACCGCCTGCTCGACGATATGTACGATACCATGGTGGCGAAAAACGGTGTGGGTCTGGCGGCGATACAGATAGATATTCCGCTCAGAGTATTGATTATAAACATACCCATAGAGAGCGAATCGGACGACCCCGCACTTCAACAGCCCAGAGAGAACACTCTGGAGGTGATCAACCCCGTACTTCTCGAAGCCGACGGCAAAACGAAATATCAGGAGGGCTGTCTCTCCATACCCGGCTACTTCGAAGATGTACAGAGATACTCCAGAGTGAAGGTCGAGTATCAGGATAGATACGGAGAGAAGTTCATAATCGAAGACGACGCCTTTCTCGCCATAGCCCTCCAGCACGAGATGGACCATCTCGAAGGGAGACTCTTCATAGAGAAACTCTCCATCATCAAGCGAAAAAAATTTGAAAAAGAGTGGAAAAAGAGACGCAGAAGTGGCAGCTGAAGAGACTCTTTTCGACACTGAAGCGCCAAAGAGCCAAAATAGTGTGAACAGGATATTGTGCGCCACCCTCGACGGTGTGGAGGCGCGCAGTATAGAGGTGGAGGCCACCTTTACGAAAGGATTGCCCGGCTTCAGTGTGGTGGGGCTTGCCGGCAACGACATACAGGAGTCCAAAGAGAGGGTCAAATCCGCTCTTTTGACCAACGACTTCATATTCCCTCCCCTGAAAATCACCATAAACCTTTCACCCAGCGATATACGAAAGAGCGGTACCCATTTCGACCTCCCCATCGCTCTGCTCGTCGCGATGAGCAAAGAGGAGATAGATGCGCGAAATCTCTTCGTCTTCGGAGAGTTGGGGCTCGATGGAAGGGTGAGAAACAGCTCGGCACTCTTTCCGCTGATTCTCTCGCTCAAAGAGAGAGGCCTCGTAAAAAGAGCCATGGTGCCGCTGGAGGCGATGGAGTTTCTCAGCCACATTCCGGGAGTGGACTTTCTCCCCGTGGCCACTCTATCGGAAGCGATAGAGGTCATGGGTGGTGCAGATACGGCCAAAGGGTCGGGCGGAGTCCAGAAATACGACGCGCAAGTGCTTGAAATCGCAGGAGAAAAATTCTACTACGAAACGAGTTACGACGAGGATTTCAGAGATGTCAAGGGGCAGGAGTTGGCCAAAAGAGCCGCACTCGTCGCCGCCGCGGGTATGCACAACTTCCTCATGGAGGGGAGCCCCGGTTGCGGCAAGAGCATGATAGCCAAGAGGGTGGCGCATATCCTGCCGCCACTGAGCGAAAGAGAGATACTCTCCATTGCGAAACATCGCTTCCTCGACGGCAAAACTCCGGATTTTTCCGCAAAACGACCTATGCGCTCGCCCCACCATACCGCGACCTCCGCTTCGATATTCGGCGGCGGCTCCTCGAACGCCAGGATAGGAGAGGTGGCGCTCGCCCACTGCGGAATACTCTTCTTCGACGAGCTCCCGCACTTTGGCAAAAATATACTCGAAGCGCTAAGAGAGCCTCTCCAGGACAGAAAGGTGCATATAGCGAGAGTCAACAGCAAGATATCCTACGATGCCGATTTTATGTTCGTAGCCGCCATGAACCCCTGCCCCTGCGGCAATCTCCTATCCAAAAGCCGTGTGTGCAGATGCTCCGAAGCGGAGATAAAGAGATACACAAACCGCCTCTCCGACCCCTTTCTCGACAGGATGGATATCTTCGTGACGATGCAGGAGGTAGAGAGCGGCGACAGGAGCGGGGCGGACTCCGCGAGTATGCACAGAGAGGTTGTGGAGGCTTTCATCTTCAGGAGCCGAAGAGCTCAGAGTGTAGCCAACGGCAAACTCTCGGAAGCGGATACGGAGAAGTTCTGTATATTGAGTGCAGAGGCCGAAGATATCCTCGCAAAGGCTGTCGGAAGATTCGCCCTTTCGCACCGCTCCATCGTGAGTATCAAGAGAGTGGCGCGTACTATCGCCGACCTCGACAAGAGCGGGGAGATTGGCAAAAAACATATTCTCGAAGCTTTGAGTTACCGTAGAAGGAAATAGAAAGAACAAAATCTGAAAGGAGTCGGAAGATGGCTAGAATAGTGAAGACGGAAGATGCGGTAGGGGAGGTACTCCTACACGATATAACGGCAGTCGATCCCGACAAGGGTTTCAAGGGGCGGATATTCAAAAAGGGGCATATCATCCGTGAGGAGGATGTCAGGAGGCTCAAGGAGGTAGGCAAGGACCATATCTATGTTTTCGAAATAGCGGACGACGAAATACACGAAGACGATGCGGCCAAAATGCTGGCGAAGGCGGTGGCGGGAGAGAATACGAGAAGCTCTCAAAGCCCCAAGGAGGGGAAGATAGATATATATGCCGACGCTTTCGGTCTGTGCAAGATAGATACGAAGAGGCTGATGAGTTTCAATTCGGTGGGTGAGCCCTCCTGTCCGACCATCTACAACAACAGTGTAGTGAAAGAGGGAGACAATATAGCGGCGGTGAGGATAATATCTCTTACCGCACCCCTCGAAGAGGTGCAGAAGGCCTGCGAGATAGCGGGAGACGGGATAGTGAAGGTCATCCCCTTCGTACCCAAAAAGGCAGGTCTGATAATAACCGGCAACGAGGTCTATCACGGCCGCATAAAAGACAAATTCCACGACAAACTCAAGCCGAAACTCGAAGAGCTGCTTTGTGAAATCGCCGAAAAGCGAATACTCCCCGACGACAGAGACGCCATACGAGAAAGCATAGAAGAGTTTGCGGACAGATACGATATCGTGATTCTCACCGGAGGTACCTCCGTGGACCCCGACGATGTAACCTACAAGGCGATAAAAGATGCCGGAGTACGCAAGTTCATAAGAGGCAATCCCATACAGCCGGGCAATATGCTGACGATGGGCTGGATAGGGGAGACTCCGATAGCGGCGGTACCTGCGGCGGCCATCTTCTTCAAGTGGACATCCTTCGATATCTGGCTGCCGAGATTTCTCGCGGGAGATACGATAGAGAGAGACGAAGTGATAGCTAGGGCGCATGGAGGACTGCTTCAGAAGATAAAGGAGATAAGATGAATGTCACTATGAGTGAAGCCGTCGAAAGCATACTTTCCGAATGCTCCGCCAGATTCCGCGAGAGAGTGACGCTGGAGAGTGCCAAAGGCAGAGTCCTCGCCGAAGATATTGTCTCCAGATTCGATATACCTTCACAGCCCAAATGCGCCATAGACGGCTTCACCTTCACCTTCGACTCCATAGAGAGTTTTCCTGCCGTCTTGAAGATTGTGGGAGAGAGTAGAGCCGGAGAGGCTTTCGAAAAGAGAGTTGGGCCCGGCGAAGCCGTATTCACGATGACCGGTGCCGTCGTACCAGAAGGGGCCGATACGGCTGTCAGAATCGAGGATGTGAAGGTGGAGGGGGAGCGACTCTATATAGAGCGGGCTCCACGCAAGGGAGATTTGATCAACGAAGCGGGCAGCGAGATAGGACGGGGAGAGAAGATACTTCGCGCCGGCACCCCTCTGGGCTATAGAGAGGTCTCTTTGCTTGCGAATATGGGACACTACGAGATATCGGTATATACCCGTCCGCGTATCGGCATAGTGAGTACGGGAGACGAGATACTCGAAGCGTGGGAGGATGGCGAGGCTGTAGCGGTGAGAAACTCCAACAGATACATTCTCGAGGGGATGCTCGAAGAGTTTGCCGATATCGTTTACTACGCGAAGGTCGAAGATAAACCGAGCGAGATGCTTCCAATCTTCAAACGGGCTCTTTCGGAGTGTGACATTCTGCTGAGCAGCGGAGGGGCTTCCAAGGGCAAATACGACTTCACCCGCGACATAGCCTCCTCTCTCGGACTCGAGATCTCATTTACCAGCACCAATATCAGACCCGGCAGACCTCTGATATTCGCACACAGAGAGGATAAGCTCTTCTTCGGCCTTCCGGGCTATCCAGCCGCTTTGCTGGTCAATGCGATAGTTTTCCTGCTGCCTGCCGTCAAAAAGATATGCGGCTACGAGAAATTTGAAAACTCCAAATTCAGCGCCATCGCAGGAGAGAAGTTGAAGGCGAAAAGAGGTAGAAACGACTTTTTGAGAGTGAATCTGAACTATGAAAAGGGCAGAGTCTTCGCCTATAGCGCCGGCTCACAGCAGACATCCAACTTCCTTACGATGAGTAGATGCGACGCCTTGGCTATCATAGACGAAAACAGAGGCGAAGTAGAGGAGGGGGAGGAGATAGAGATATTCCATCTCTTCGGATAGAATAGAGCCGCCTGCATAGATTGCCTCGGCACTCGAGGCGGCGACTTGAATCGGAGTTTAATTTTACTTTAAGCCTTGGAAGCACGACTTTAATAGTGTAACAAGCTCTTGCAATACATGGGCTTGACCGATAACTAAGCTCACCACCTTGGAGGAGCTGTAGCTTGAACCCTATTGCATTATACTGCCTCTCCCCGCCGAAGACAATTTCATCACCCACTTCACAGATAAAATTATGTTATGATTCCAAAAA
>CAJXJF010000030.1 GCA_913054475.1 uncultured Nitratifractor sp. | reverse complement strand
AAGCAGGAGGTGATACGAAAGAGTGATAGGCTCGATTCGCCGCTCTCCTCTTTCATCTTTTGCTTATGGGCGACTACTTCTCCCCTCTTATCTGATAGCTTATGTCTCCGGCACCGAAAGCGACGGTCAATCCGTCGGAAAACTCTCTGACTACATGTGTGTCTCTAAAGACTTTTACCGTGCCGTCGATTTTGCTCACCCTATCCGCCATGATGGGAGAGTGGCGGCTGAAAGCCCCTTTCAGGTCTATGGGGATTTCGATTTCACCGGCGGACCAGATAGGGAGTATGACAAGCTCGTCCACACCTTCGAAGCACTCCACGAAACCCTTGAGATTGTCCATTGTCCTGCTGTATTTGTGCGGTTGCCATATCGCTCTTATGCTCTTCAATCCCCTCTTTCTGGCGAAAAGCTCTATCGCTTCGAGTGTCGCTTTTATCTCCGTGGGGTGGTGGCCGTAGTCGTCTATTACTACGAAATCTTTTTCATCATGGACGATATCGAAACGCTTCTTTATCCCCCTGTATGCGGAGAGATTTTTCGCGACACTCTCCCGACTCTCTCCAAGCTCCATGGCCGCCCTCACCGCCAGCGCCGCATCCAGCGCTATATGCTCTCCGAAACCGAAAACCTCGAATCTGCCGTAGCCTTCAAGCTCGAAAGAGGTGTAGGGTTCTGTATCTCGGAGTATAAATTCTATATTTTTTATATCTTTGGAGGGGTAGAGGTAGATTGCGTTTTTCGCATCGAGTTTTCGCAAAAAGCTGTCGTCACCGTTGAGTACGGATATTTCGGCTAAGGCTATGAACTTTTCGTACGCTCCATAGAAGCGCTCGAGATCGTAGCCGTAATACTCCATATGCTCCGGTTCCACATTGGTGACGACGGCAAGATAGGGATTGGAGTTGAGAAAGCTCTCGTCGCTTTCATCCGCTTCGAAAACCACACTCGCATCCTCTCCCTCTCTGACATTGGAGCCGAACTCCTTGCTTATGGCCCCGATAAGCGCCCCGCTTTTTGGAAGCAAGGATGCAAGCATGGCCGAAGTGGTACTTTTGCCGTGAGCTCCTCCCACCGCATAGACTCTGCTCTGTGCAAGGATGAATTTGAGAGACTCTTTTCTGCTGAGCAGTTCGATTCCGAGCTCTTTGGCTCTGCGATATTCGGGATTGTTCGCCCTCACGACGGCCGAATATATCACCATATCGGCACCCTCTACGGCGTCGGGATGGTGTGGTATCGTGATTTTGGCACCGTAGTTGAGTGCCAAATCGTCCGTTATCTCGCTCTGTCTTATGTCGCTTCCGGAGATGCTATAGTCTCTCGACGAGAGAAATTTCGCCAGAGCCGAAAGACCGATTCCCCCTATCCCTATGAAGTGTACTCTTTTCATTCTCTACCGCTCCATCATAGTTTGGCCAACATCTCTCTACCCTCCTGCACCTCTTTATGGAAGAGCTGAAGCAGGATATCGCTCGGCTGGGAAAAGGATGTTATGAAGAAGGCAAGGGGATCGTTTGGATCTATATCGCTGTCGTTTACATCGGCGATATTCTCTATGAAACTGTCGAAATCGTGTCCTGCCATGAGAGCGGCGGCATGGACCATCATGGCATCGCTGAGCTCGCTCTGCGTGATGAGGTGGTGCAGAGTCAGAAAGATCTCTTTGGCCCCTTTGAGATCGTTTTCGCTATATCTCTGTATGGCATGTTCGTAGATTGCCCTAGAGGTGGCCCACTGTTCCGGGTCGGACATATCGAACTTTCTCTTTTCACTCAGAATCTGGGCCAGATTGTCGAAAGCCTTGTCAACTATGAAGGTAAAGATTTCGTTTATATCATCTTGTGCGGCTCCAATGACCAGTTTCGCATCCAGAAGCTGATATCCTCTGGCTATCGACTCCTTCTCTCTCATCTCCTCTTCCAGCAATTTCAGATTTTTCAGAAACTCCGGGTCTCTTTTCAAAGCTTCTATATCCAGCTCTTCACTCTGCACGGATACTCCTTTCGATACCAATCAAGGCTTTTTCGGATTTTCATTATTATAGCGTTTAAGAGTTTGAAGCCGGAAGTGATGACTCTCGTGCTCCGTTTCGTATGTGTTATAATTGAGACAAAAGAGAGGGAGGGGCTGTTGAATCAGAGGGTATTCGAGCAGAAAGTGAGAGAGAGACTGTTTCATTCGCTCATGCTCTATGGAGAGAATGACTATATGATGGAGTATTATCTGGAGCTCTACAAAAAGACTCTGGATGCTTCGGAGTCTATGCTCTCTCTCTACTATGAAGAGTATGATTTCAAAAGAGCCAAAGAGTATATCTCTCAATCTTCACTTTTCGGAGGAAACAATCTGCTCGTAGTCAGAAGCGACAAAAAGATAGCGCCAGCAGAGTTGGCGACTCTCGTGGAGTTGAGTTTCAGGGGAGAGGGGAACTATTTTCTCTTCCTATATACCGGTGAAGTCAGGAAGGCTTCGACAATGAGCAAGAGTTTCGACGAAAAGAGAGGTGCCGCACATGTGAGACTCTTCGAAACGAACTACAGAGATGCGATGAATATGCTCAACGAGAGAGCTTCGCAGCTCGGTATGCAGATGGAACCCTATGCGATGGAGCATCTCTACACTCTGCTCAACGGCAAACTCTCTCTGGCTATGAACGAACTCGAAAAACTATCCATCCGAAAGGAGAGTATAGGCAGAAAAGAGATAGATGCGATGGTATATTCGGCGGCACCTGTTTCGGTGGACGAGGTACTGCTGAACCTTTTCGAAAAGAGAGATATCACCGATACGCTGGAGAAGCTGCTCGAACTTGGAGAGAATGAAAACAGCATACTCAGGGCGCTTCAGCGCTTCGTACAGAATCTCTTCCTCTTTCACAGCTATATCAGACTCCATGCAGAGCCCGACTCGAGAGAGATTCTGGGCTACAGACTCCCCCCTCAACTCGAAAGAAGAATAAAATCTATCGTCGTGAGACTGAAGCCGGCGACGATAGGGGAGCTTTACGAACTTGTAATGGATTATGAACTTCGTATGAAGAGCTCCCGCCCGGTATCTACCGAAACACTGCTCTATGCGCTCTTCATAAAAGCCGAAGAGCTGCTCGCGAGAGCATCATAGAAAACTCAGCTTTTTAGGGTAGAATATCTTTTCCAAAAATTCTTGCTCGTTTTTGGACGGCACAGTGCCGTGAGAATGGGCTGAAAAACCACAAGAAGGATTGAGATGAATCATTACGAGACGCTGATTGTCATAAAACCGACATTGACCGAAGAAGAGATAAAAGCTCAGATAGAGCGCGCGAAAAGTATCGTTACCGAGCAAAACGGAGAGATACTGGCGACCGACGATATGGGAATGCGCAAGCTGGCATATCCGATAGAGAAGCAGGAGCGCGGATACTACAGCGTAATATATTTCACGGCCACGGGAGAAGCGGTACACGAGCTCGAAAGACAGATGAGATACAACGAAGATGTGCTTCGTTTCATGACTGTAAAATACAGCAGCAAAAAAGAGATAGCGCAGTTCGAAAAAATGCTCGCGAAAGCCAAAAAAACCGAAAGCTCCCAGAGTGCGGAAGAGAGCCCCGCTCAGGAGCAGAGTGAAAAAGAAGAGGCGTAAGCCGGGAGTTATTGATGTATAACCGAGTGATACTGGTAGGGAATCTGACCAGAGATGTCGAAGTCAGATACGCAACGAGCGGAAGCGCCATAGGCAAATGCGGAATCGCCACCAACCGCAGATTCAAAAGCGCCGCCGGAGAACAACGGGAAGAGGTGATGTTCATAGACCTCACATTCTTCGGCAGAACGGCGGAGATAGCCCATCAGTATCTTCGGAGAGGAAGTAAGGTTCTCGTAGAGGGAAGGCTGGTGCTGGAGCAGTGGACCGCCGCTGATGGGAGCAAAAGAAGCAAGCACTCCGTCACAGTCGAAAATATGCAGATGCTCGACAGCAGAGGCAGCCAGGGAGCCATGGATGGCGGAAGCGAAGCCTATGGCGCCCCTGCCCGCAGTACGGGCGGGAGCTACGGCTCGGCTCCCGCCGAAAACTACGGGACTCCCCGGCAGTCGCCGCCATCCTCCGAAACACCGCAACAGAGTGTTCCAGAGATAAATATAGAAGAAGACGAAATACCATTTTAGGAGAAAAGACAATGGCTGAAAGAAGAAAATTCAAGAAGAGATACTGCCGCTACTGCGAGCAGAAGGTAGAGTTCATAGACTACAAAGATCTCAATATGCTCAAGTACTCTCTCTCCGAGAGATACAAGATTATGCCCAGAAGACTTACAGGCAACTGCAAGAAGCACCAAGAGATGGTGACGACTGCTATCAAGCGTGCAAGACAGACTGCACTTATCCCATACATAGTTGACCGCAAGCGCGTAGTCGAAAACCCCTTCGAACTTATAAAATAGTTCCGATTCTCCGGCACTCTCCATGCCGGAGAGTCCACCCCCCCTTGGATACTTTCGAAACGAAAACCGTAAATATACTCAATAAGCGCAATACCTCTCTAATTTATATATAATTCCCCATACAAAAAGATAGGAGAGACAATGGCTACAGTCGGTATGGGTGATATTAAAAAAGGGGTGAGACTCGAACTCGACGGAAACCCCTACAAAGTTATAGAGTTTCAGCATGTAAAACCGGGCAAGGGTGCCGCATTCGTGAGAATCAAGATAAGAAATCTCTCCAGCGGCAAAGTGATAGAAAAGACGGTGCATGCCGGAGACAAATTCGAAGTGCCCAATCTCGAGCAGAAGAAGATGCAGTATCTCTATGACGACGGGGATTTTCTCCAGTTTATGGATATGGAGACCTACGACCAGATAGGACTTAGCAAAGAGCAGGTGGGAGATCTTTTCGATTTCATGATAGATGGTATGCAGACCGATATACTCTTTCACAACGGCAAGGCCATAGCGGTGGAGATTCCCCAGACGGTCGAACTAAAGGTGGTAGAGACCCCTCCCAATTTCAAGGGTGATTCACAGGGAGGCAAGAAGCCTGCGACACTCGAAAGCGGTGCCGTGATACAGGTGCCTTTCCATATACTGGAGGGTGATACGGTCAAGGTGGATACGACGGAAGGAAAGTATCTCGAAAAGGTGAAATAAGAGGCAAGGAGTGAAATATGGCAAGAGTCATCGTACCTCTGGCTGAGGGTTTCGAAGAGATAGAGGCGGTGAGTATCATCGATATACTCAGAAGGGGAGGATGCGAAGTGGAGAGTGCCTATCTCCCCGGCGAATTTCCAAGCGACTTCGTGCAGGGTGCCAACGCTATAAGCATACAGGCAGACAGGGCTCTGGAGGGGGTCTGCGCGGATGAATACGATGCCATAGTCCTGCCCGGAGGATGGGGAGGTACCAACAGGCTGGCCGAAGATGAGACGGCGCAGTCTCTGCTGAAGGAATTTTCGGAAAAAGGCAAATGGGTGGCCGCCATGTGTGCTGCCCCATACGCACTGCATGTCGCGGGGGTGCTCAGCAAAAGATACACCTGCTATCCGAGTGTGGAAGAGCAGATAAGGCCGGAAGATAGAGTGGCTGATGAAAAGGTCGTGGTGGATGGAAAGGTGATTACTTCCCAAGGGCCCGGGACAGCCATCTGTTTCGCTCTGGAGATAGTGAGGCAACTCCAGGGAGAAGAGAACTACAAAGCGGTGCGCGAAGGGACACTCTCCACCCACTGTTAAAAATCGGAGCGATAAAGTCAATCTTTTATCTACTACAAGAGGGCAGTTCGCCTCTCTTGTGTATAGTCTCACCTCATCCTTATATGCCTTCTTATCTTTCTTACGAGAGCAAGATCGATAGAGTGTTGCAGAGACTGGGAGAAGTCTTCCGTCACTATACCTCCTCCCGGTGAGTAGAAACCGCTGGAGCAGGCCATTCCCTCCTTCGCACTGTTGGCTACCACCACATAACACTGGTTTACCAGAGCCAGAGCCGAAGCGAGTATCTCCAGATGTCTCTTTCTCGGTACTCCCCACTGTGCCGGCACTATTATCACATCACAATCCTCCAGACGACTCCAGAGCTCCTTGTATCTGAGCTCGAAACAGATCAATATTCCATACTTCACGCCGCCGATTTCGAAAGGCACTATCTCCTCTTCCCCGCCGGCGAGCAGATATCTATCTTCATCCCCCAGCAGAAAGAGTCTGTGTTTCGCCTGTCTGTGTACGACTCTTCCGTCGTGAATCACTACCGCTTCGTTGACATAGCCTTCCGCTCTTCTTGCCAATACCGTCAAAACCAGTATCCTGCTCCCCACCACCTGCTTCAATCTCTCGACGGCATACTCTCCGAAATCCGCCGCGGAGTCGAGATTGTCGTAGTCGTAATCGCTCAGACAGACCTCCGGGGCCACCAGCAGCTCACTCCCGGGGTGAGCTTCGAGTATCGAGACGATACGCTCCAGATTCCTGCCGTACGGTACTCTGTTTTTCAGCTGCATCGCCACAGCCTCCACTCTCTTCTTCACCATAGCCTCCTTCCTGCAGATGGAATATGCACGATTATACATGGCGCATTTTTAAGTATCCTGACAAACTAAAACGATTATACTTCGTTCCATGAAAGATAACGAACTGTTCAGCCAGCTGCTATATTCTCTACAACCCTATCCGGCCATGCGTTTCCTGCTCTTTTGTAGCGAGTGGGGAGAGAGGGAGCGGACTCTTGCGCGCTTCTGTCTCGAAGGAGAGCATGAGCTTCAGGTCTATGGGGTGGATATGGATATGCAGAGTATAGACGATGCGAAAATCAGAAAGAGGGTTTTTCGCGCTTCTCAGGAGAGATACAATCTTCAGGGAAGACTCTACGATTATGTTTTCGTAAATGCCGTCATGGATGAGATGGAGACTTTTCTCGAGCGCATCTATACAGCCATGATGAACGCCGGACGAATCTACATAGATTCGAAAA
Source organism: uncultured Nitratifractor sp. (assembly GCA_913054475.1). Lineage (GTDB taxonomy): Bacteria > Campylobacterota > Campylobacteria > Campylobacterales > Sulfurovaceae > Nitratifractor. The sequence goes on along the minus strand of CAJXJF010000030.1, from coordinate 14,976 downwards.
ACTGCGAAGAGAAAAATTGCGAAACTCTCGGACAAATTATAGAGAAGTGCAACTATCTCAGTGTCAGTCTGATAGCGCTCAGCGAAGAGACGGCATATCTGAGCGCCAGAAAAATGCACGGATGGGGAGATTGAGCCATGGCCAAAGCCAGATTCAGAGATGTAAAACAGGGCAGAATAGGCGATAACGGGAAAGAGAAAGAGGGCTACTCATACCCCTCCATGGGCAGGAGAGTCAAAGCCTTCATAACGGACAGCTTCATGCTTCTGATGCCCATAATGTACATTGTCTTCTACCTCGTCATGGGAGGCAGAGAGGGCTTTGCGGCCAACAAAGTCCTGGGTTGGATAGATATCATAGTGCCTTATCTCCTGATAAGTATGGCTTTCATAGCCAAAAGTGGGCAGACACCAGGAATGAGAGCCTACTCCATGAAAGTGGTCGATGCGAAGTCGAAGGAGACGCCGGGTCTGTTTAGAATTTTCCTGCGTCAGCTACTTGGGGTTTTGGACTTCCTCTTCTTCGGCTGGATAGTCGGTTTTTTCAGGAAGGACCACCGGAGCCCGCATGAACTGATAAGCTCGACTGCGATGGTGGATACCGAATAGACGATGATCGCTCTTTTCATCTGTATCTTCTACTTCTTCTATTTCGCACTGGTGGCGATATATATCGTCTTCCTCCCCAAGATGTTCTCTATCTCGGGATACGACGCCTCCCATATAGGGGCTCTCTTCGCTGCGGCACCGGCCATGCGTTTCATCCTCCCTTTCATATTCAGACAGTTCGGAGGCTTGAACCACACTCTCTTCAATCTGGCCCTTGTCGTACTCTTTACAAGCTCCGCCCTCTTCATCCCCGCTTTGCAAAACTTCTACGCTCTTTTCGCACTCAATCTCGTCTATGGAGCCGCCATGGGGATGATTCTGCCCTATGTGGATACCATTGCCCTGCACTACATCGAAAAGGAGCGCTACGGCAAAGTACGACTTTGGGGCTCCATAGGCTTCATGCTGATGGCCCTATGGCTCGGAAAGGTTCTTCAGACGGTGGAGCAGTCGCTTCTCTACTTCACTCTCGCGGCTCTTGCCACAATGCTTTCGGGATGGTATATAGGAAGATACGAAAACTCCTCTTCGATGGCTGCGAAGAGTCCGCAAAAGAGCGGAGAGGGCGAAAGTTTCTCCATCTCCCGCTACTGGGCTTTCTGGCTCGCTGCCTTTTTGCTGCAGGTTAGTTTCGGAGCCTTCTACAACTTTTTCACCATGTACGAAACGGCTCACGGCATCTCTCTCGAGATGAGCAGCTGGCTATGGAGTTTCGGAGTCATATGCGAAATAGTCATGCTCTACTTCCAGGGCCCCCTGCTCAGGCGCAATCTACTCTCCATAATAGAGTTCGCCACCTTCGCGACAGCCCTGCGCTGGTTTGCACTCTGGTACTATCCCGACTCCCTCCCCGTCGCCTTCCTCTCCCAGTCTCTGCATGCCGTCAGCTTCGCACTCTACTACAGCGCCGCCATATCCTACATCTACGGACTATACAGAGAGAAGAAACTGGCCCAGCAGTTCTTTCTGGGTATATCCTTCGGTCTGGGAGGCAGTGTCGGCGCTCTGAGTGCAGGCTGGTTCTACGAAGTGGATGCAAAGAATCTCTTCCTGTATCAGTCTCTCATAGCGCTTATGGCTTGGTATATGATGAGAGTTCATTCCGAAAGGAGAAGGGAATATGAGAGTATATGAGGCCGCGATTCTGGCAGGAGGAAAAAGCTCCCGCATGGGGAAGGACAAGGCTCTGCTGCCTTTTGGCGGATACAGTTCCCTCGCGAGATATCAGTACGAAAAGCTCAAAAGAGTTTTTCCGAAGGTCTATATCAGCTCGAAAGCCGGAAAATTCGATTTTCAAGCCGATATAGTGGAGGATGGCGACAGCGAGCTCTACTCCCCTCTTATAGCCCTGCATACGCTGCTTGCGCACATAGAGGGCGAGGCGCTTTTCGTCATTGCTGTGGATATGCCTTTCGTCGATAGTGCAGCGATAGAGGAGTTGAGGAGGCTTTTCGAGAAACGGGAGGGTCTCGAAGCGGCTATGCTGGCAGGTCCGAACGGGAGAGAACCCCTCTGCGCCATCTACGCCAAAAGTGCTCTATCGGAAATTCGCAAGAGAATATCCCGGGGAAATCATAGGCTCAACTCTCTCATCGACGCTCTCGAACACGAGGAGCTGGCATGTAACGAGCCCGAGACTCTGTGCAACCTCAACCACCCTTCGGACTATCTGGAGGCTCTGCGCAAAAAAGGGTAGGAGCCGGGCTTTTCGGGTATGATACGCCAAAAGGCTTTTTGTACAAAAAGATAAGAAAAAGGAGAAAAATTGGCACTGGCACTGGCACGCAAATATCGTCCGCGCTCCTTCGACGACCTGGTGGGGCAGGAGAGTGTATCCGTAACCCTCTCGCAGGCGCTCGACAGCGGCAGACTGACCCACGCCTATCTATTTTCGGGCCTGCGCGGAAGCGGCAAGACATCCACAGCCAGAATATTCGCCAAGGCTCTGCTGTGCGAAAGAGGCCCCTCCTCCAGACCCTGCGAAGAGTGTCTGCACTGCACGATGGCCAACGAAAACCGCCATATGGACATCATAGAGATGGATGCCGCGAGCAACAGAGGTATAGACGATATAAAAGAGTTGATAGAACATACGAGATACAAACCGGGAAGCGGCAGATTCAAGATATTCATAATCGACGAGGTGCACATGCTCACGACCCAGGCCTTCAACGCCCTTCTCAAGACCCTCGAAGAGCCTCCCGATTTCGTGAAATTCATACTCGCCACTACCGACCCACTCAAACTGCCGGCCACCATTCTCTCCAGGACCCAGCACTTCAGATTCAAAAAGATATCCCGCAAACTCGTACATCGCCATCTCGAACATATACTCAATCTCGAAAAGATAGCCTACGAGAGCGATGCACTCGAGATAATCGCCAGAAGCGGAGCGGGCAGTCTGAGAGACTCTCTGACACTTCTGGACCAAGCTATAGTCTATAGCAAAGAGAAGATAGATATCGCCACGGTCACCGGCATGCTCGGTATCATAGAGCCTGCCGCACTCGACAATCTGCTCGATGCCATCTTCCACAAAGACAGAGAGAGGATTCTCTCCTTCATCGCATCGAGTACGGAGTATGAGGCCGAGATGATAATAGATGAGCTGACTCTGCACATAAAAGAGCTCCTCCTAAATAGAGAAGGCCCCTTCACCCCCATGATTCTCGACCGCTTCTTCCGTATTCTCGCAGATGCCAGGTCTCTGCTGCATATCGGCTCGGACGGCGAATTCGTCATCTCTCTGACCCTCTTCAAGATGCTCGAAGCCCTCAATATCAGGGAGATAGACGAAACCATAGCCATACTCCAAAAAGAGCTCTCCTCCAAAGGCTCACCAGCCGTAGTCACGACTCCAGCGACAGCAAAGAGAGCCTCTTCCTCCGCCGGGAAAGCGGATATGAAAGCGAGCGGCCCCGAAGCTGCCTCTGAGGATGGAGCATCTATCGCGCAAAGAGGCGGCGATACGGGTGAGTTGAAGTTCAAAACCCTCATAGCCAAACTCTACGACAGAGATTACGATTTGGGCAGCTGTTTCGAAAAGAATATACGCTTCAAAAGTTACGAAGGCTCGACTCTGAGCTGGATATCCTCCGCAGAGGGGGAGGAGCGCAAAATGCTCATAAAGCACTGGAGTCTCATCAGGACTTTCGTGCAGGAGATTTACGGTCTCTCGACGAAGATATCCAATATTCCGGCACAAAAGAGCGCTGAAACCTCCCCCGAGGAGGATAAAAAAAAAGCCGATAACATCTCCTCCCGCGACGATGGAGAGATAGCGCGCACAGAGCGGCTTGCCGAGTGTGAACTCCCGGACAACGCTTCAGGAAGCTCCACACTCGAGAGTGTGCAATTCCCCGCCGACTGCGAAAAGGAGGAGAAGGAGGCTTCTATCGAGAAAGAGCCCTCGAAGCTACTCGACGAAGCCATGGTAAAAGAGGCTATCGAACTCTTCGGGGCCAAAAAGGTTAGAATAAGAAGGAAAAGCTAAACGGATCTCTCAAAGAGTATTGAGCCCATTCGGGATTCAACCCGAATGGGGCTTGAAGGATAAATAGGTATTACATCATACCCATTCCGCCCATTCCCATATCGGGAGCGGCGGGAGCGGGTTTCTCCTCTTTGATTTCGCTAACGGTAGCTTCGGTAGTCAGGAGCAGGCTCGCTACCGAAGTGGCGTTTTGGAGCGCTATTCTCTCGACTTTGAGAGGATCGATGATTCCCGCTTCAAACATATCCACATACTCGCCATTGGCGGCATTGAATCCGAAGTTGGCTTCATCGCTGCTCGAAACCTTGTCGGCTACGACACCGGCATCGAATCCTGCATTCTCCGCAATCTGCTTGACGGGAGCTTTGATCGCTCTGAGGATGATGTCGGCTCCTACCTGCTCGTCACCTTCGAGCTCGAGAGATACAGCCTTGGCAGCCTTGAGCAGAGCGGCACCTCCGCCAATGACGATACCTTCATCCACAGCCGCCTTGGTGGCGCTCAGAGCGTCATCGACTCTATCTTTTTTCTCTTTCATTTCGGTTTCTGTAGCCGCACCTACCTTGATTACAGCCACACCGCCGCTGAGCTTGGCGAGTCTCTCCTGGAGCTTCTCTCTGTCGTAGTCGCTCGTAGTGTTCTCTATCTGGGTCTTTATCTCTTTGATTCTGCCCTCTACAGCCTCTTTGTCGCCCTGACCATCGACGATAGTGGTGTTGTCTTTGTCGATTACGACTCTCGCCGCTCTACCAAGCTGGTCTATAGTGGTCTTCTCGAGTGTCAGGCCGAGCTCCTCTGTAATGACCGTTCCGCCTGTAAGGATGGCGATATCTTTGAGCATCTCCTTCTTGCGGTCACCGAATCCGGGCGCTTTGACAGCCGCGATATTGAGAATACCCTTGAGTCTGTTGAGTACCAGCGTAGCGAGAGCCTCACCCTCTACATCGTCGGCGATGATGAGCAGAGGTCTTCCGCTCTGCTGAGTCTGCTCGAGCAGAGGAATCAGGTCTTTGAGACTGCTGATTTTGAAATCTGTCACGAGAATCAGAGGATTCTCCAACTCGGTAGTCATCTTTTCGCTGTTTGTCACGAAATATGGAGAGAGGTAACCTCTGTCGAACTGCATACCCTCGACTACATCGAGTTCGTCGTTGATACCCTTGGCCTCTTCTACCGTGATGACTCCATCTTTGCCGACCTTCTCCATCGCTTCGGCTATCAGCTCACCTATCTTCTCGTCGCTGTTGGCGGAGATTGTGGCTACCTGGGCTATCTCTTTTTTGTCTTTGACCTCTCTGGCTATCTTCTTGAGCTCTTCGATGATAGCACTGGAGGCTTTGTCCATACCTCTTTTCACTTCGATAGGATTGGCTCCTGCTGTAATGTTTCTAAGCCCCTCTTTGAAGATGGATTCGGCCAGTACGGTAGCTGTAGTCGTACCGTCTCCCGCCTCGTCCGCCGTATTACTGGCCACCTCTTTTACGAGCTGGGCACCCATATTCTCCAGAGCGTCGCTAAGCTCTATCTCTTTGGCCACAGATACACCGTCTTTGGTAATGCTCGGTGCACCGAAGCTCTTCTGGATGAGTACATTTCTACCTCTGGGTCCCATAGTCACTTTGACCGCATCGGCCAGTTTTTTCACTCCACTATAAAGTCCGTTTCTCGCACTGTCCGAAAAGAAAATCTCTTTTGCCATTTCACTCTCCTTCAATTTCAATAATTTATTTGCTTATAGAGACGAATCCGTCGTTCTTATTTGATAAGTCCGAGAATCTCGTCGCTGTTGAGGATGAGATACTCTTTGTCGTCGAGGACTATCTCGCTTCCGCCATACTTCGCGAAGACTACGGTATCACCCTCGTTGATACCCTCCTCTTTCGCATCGGGTCCTACAGCCAATACCTTCCCCTGAAGGGGTTTCTCTTTTGCATTGTCAGGAATGATGATTCCGGATGCGGTAGTTGTAACCTCCTCCTCTCTCTCTATCAACACTCTGTTAGCTAACGGTTGAAAGTTCATTGTCACTCCTTTACTCTGAAATTTTGCGTAATTCTAATCAATTTCATAGTGATTGTCAAGAGTTCTTTCTAAAAATTTTAAATTTTATTAGTCGTAACGACTCAAGTTTACTTAGTGAATGTTTAGAGCTTTTATTTTTTTATAAAATTTAGAGTTTTTTATTGACATATGCAGAGTTGTAAGATATAATGCGGCTCCAATTGATGGCTGGGTAGCTCAGCTGGTTAGAGCGCTGGTCTCATAAGCCGGAGGTCGGGGATTCAAGTTCCCCCCCAGCTACCATCTACCGTTTATCATCTCTCATCTACTATTTTAAGTACTTTGTTTTGTTGGCTTTAAGTTTATATTTGAATATTTATGGTTTGTTTGTTTTTGAAAGTAAAAAAAACTCAAAGGGGAAAGAATGGATGGTGCGGCAGAGAGGATTTGAACCTCCACGGGCTTGCGCCCACCAGCCCCTCAAGCTGGCGTGTCTACCGTTCCACCACTGCCGCGTGGAATCTGAATGCCTTAAGCATTCGGTAGCAATCTTTGTGTGAGCGGCATTATAGCCGCTTCACACTTAAAAAACCCTTAAAGATACTCTTTTCGACTATCCGAGGAAGGGGTTGGCATAAAGAGCGATCAGAGCGATAACCAGTGTATAGATAACCTGAGCTTCGATCATAGCAAGCGCGATAAACATTGTAGTCATCAGTTTACCGCCAAGACCAGGGTTGCGAGCAGTACCTGCTATCGTAGCCGCAGCAGTGTGACCCATACCTATGGCACCACCAAGAGCGGCGAGACCGAGACCGACACCGGCAGCTACCACGGAGTAGGCCTGTATCATAGATTCGCCTTCACCGGCGAAAGCGAAAGCTCCAAGAGCGAGAAAGAGTGCGAATAACTTTTTCATTATCCTTTCCTTTATATATAGATGATTGCGGTTTTAAGTCCCGCCGACTACTCTTCGATGCAAATCCGTTCGGCTTGCGTATCCCTACTTATCATTCACACGAACGAGCAGTGAATTATAACCAAAATAGATAAAATAAGCTTCGCAGGAGTCCCTATTTTGGTACAAATGTGACTCTTTTTCGATATAATCGCTCAAATTATATATTAGTGGAGCGTATGCCATGAAAATGAGTGGTGCACAGATGGTGTGTGAGGCGATAATCGCCGAAGGTGTGGATACCGTTTTCGGATATCCGGGCGGAGCCATTATGAATGTATATGACGAGATATACAAACAAAACTCCTTCAGACACATACTTACCAGACATGAACAGGCTGCCGTACATGCGGCCGACGGATATGCCAGAGCTACCGGAAAGGTGGGAGTGGCGATGGTTACGAGCGGTCCAGGATTCACCAATGCCGTAACGGGGCTCGCCACCGCCTATGCAGATTCGATACCGCTGGTCGTAATTTCGGGGCAGGTGCCTCTGAGCCTCATCGGTACCGACGGTTTTCAGGAGGTGGATGCCGTAGGTATCTCCAGGGCCTGTACCAAACACAACTATCTGGTAAAGAGCATAGAGGAGCTCCCCAGAATCATGAAAGAGGCCTTCTATATCGCCGCAAGCGGCAGGCCGGGGCCGGTGCTTGTGGATATCCCCAAGGATATAACGGGGGAGATAGGCACTTTCGACTACCCCGAGAGTGTGGACCTGCCTACCTACAAACCGCGCTCAAAAGGTAACGACAGGCAGATAAAAAAGGCTGTAGAGGCGATAGTCGCATCCAAAAAGCCGGTTTTGTATATAGGCGGCGGTACGGTTCTTAGCGGTGCCGCGATGCTCGTCAGGGAGTTGGCCAAGATCGCCCGTATCCCGGCCGTGGAGACTCTCATGGCCAGAGGAGTGATGGGGGCAGACAACCCGCTGCTGCTCGGAATGGTGGGTATGCACGGAAACTACGCTTCGAATATGGCCATGAGCGAAGCCGACCTGATAATATCTCTGGGAGCGAGATTCGACGACAGGGTCACGGGGAAACTTTCGGAGTTTGCCAGATATGCAGATGTGATACATGTGGATGTGGACCCGGCGAACATAGGAAAGATTGTCGATGTGGACTATCCGATAGTGGGAGATGTCAAGAGGGTGGTCGAGAAGATGCTCCCCATACTCGCCGAAAAGGTGGATCCCGACCGCTACCAGGTATGGAGAGACATTCTTGCAAGATACAACGAACTGCATCCTCTCTCCTACAACGACAGCGAGGAGAGTATAAAACCGCAGTGGGTGATAGAGAAGATAGGCTCGATGCTCGGAAGCAGAGCCATCATAACTTCCGATGTCGGGCAGCATCAGATGTGGGCGGCACAATTCTACCCCTTCGACCAGCCTCGACAGTGGATAAACTCTGGCGGTCTGGGCACAATGGGCTACGGTTTCCCCGCAGCCATAGGGGCCAAGGTGGGCAATCCAGATAAGATAGTCGTCAATATCACCGGTGACGGCTCGATACTGATGAATGTGCAGGAGCTCGTAACCGCAGCCGAAAACGGCATAGCGGTAATCAATGTCATACTCAACAACCATTTTCTCGGAATGGTCAGGCAGTGGCAGACATTCTTCTACGACAAGCGTTACAGTCAGACCGACCTGAGCTATCAGCCGGAGTGGAAGAAGCTGGCCGAAGCGTGCGGAGGCGCGGGTTTCGATGTGACGAACAAGGAGGAGTTCGAAAAGGCTCTCGAAGAGGCGATAGAGAGAGATATCGTCTGTTTCGTGAATGTGGCGGTGGACAGATTCGAAAATGTACTACCGATGGTGCCCGCAGGCGGAGCACTCTACAATATGTTACTCGAGCACAAGGATAAGTAGGATGGAGAAGGTAAGACGAGTGATTTCGGTCATCGTGGCGAACGAAGCCCAGGTGCTCGCCAGGGTATCGGGGCTTTTCGCCGGAAGGGGATACAATATAGACTCTCTGACAGTGGCACCCATTCCCGACAGCAACCTTTCGCATATGACGATTGTAACCAGAGGAAACAAGAGGGTCATAGAGCAGATTACCAAGCAGTTGCACAAGCTCATACCGACCTTCAAGGTTATAGAGCACGAGGAGATGGTCGAGAAGGAGATGGTGCTCATAAAGTTCCCTATCGAAGAGAGGCTCGCAGATATACAGGCTATGTGCTCGGCATACAACGGCGCCATAGTCAATGTGGGCAAAAGTATGATTATAGCGATGGCTGCCGACGAACCTGGACGCATAGAGCACTTCATAGAGGCTTCCAAGCGCTTCAAGCCCTTAGAGATAGTCAGAAGTGGCGTAGTGGCGATGGAGAGATAGGGTGCTACTCTCCGAAATAGCTTCCAGAAGCGCTCTGCCACTGCCGGAAAAAGATTGCGAGATAGAGAGACTCGCCACCCTCGATTCCGCGAAAGAGGGGGAGCTAAGCTTCTTCCACTCCGAAAAATATCTCTCCCAACTCTCCGCCACGAAGGCGTCGGCGGTTATACTCGAGGAGAGATACGCCCAGAGGCTGCCGAAAGGCTGTATCGCTCTCGTGACGAACGAACCATACCTGAAGCTGGCTCTCGTGAGTGCGCTTTTCGCCCATACTCTAGGAGTGTCGTCGGATGAACCCCTGCTGGCAGAGGGCTGTGAGATAGACCCATCTGTACGATTCGGAAGAGCCGTGAAAGTGGGAAGAGGCACTGTGCTGATGGCGGGCAGCTATATAGGCGACGGCGTGGAGATAGGGGAGGATTGTGTCATCCACCCCAATGTCACCATATACCACGGAAGCAGGATAGGCGACCGCTGCACAATACATTCGGGCACCGTCATAGGTAGTGACGGCTACGGTTTCGCTCACACGGCGGACGGCAGACATATAAAGATACATCAGCTTGGGAATGCCATCTTAGAGGATGATGTGGAGATAGGGGCCAACTGCTGTATCGATAGAGGTGCGATAGGCGATACGGTGATAAGGAGAGGTAGCAAGATAGACAATCTAGTACAGATAGGGCACAATTGCGATATAGGCGAAAACTCCCTCATCGTCGCCCAAGTGGGTATCTCGGGCTCCAGCATACTGGGAAGAAATGTGGTGATGGGAGGACAGAGTGCGACGGCAGGACATCTGAAAATCGGTGATTTCGCTACAGTGGCCGCCAGAGGAGGTGTGACGAAGAGTCTCGAAGGTGGCAAGATTTACGGAGGTTTTCCCGCCGTCGAGCTCAGGGTATGGAGGAGGATGCAGGCAGCCCTTTCGAGACTGGCAAAAAAAAGGGCTTGACAAGGAATCCTCTATGCTACAATATCCAAAATCGAAAAAGGAGTTGAGATGGGAGATAGAGCGATAGAGATCGATACCTTCGCACTCGAAGGAACAAGAAGCGGAAAGATAGAGGTAGCCAAAATTGTAAATCCCTATGGAGAAGAGAGCGAACCTGTAGCCAGCATAGGTATCTTTCTCGACAGATATAGCGAAGAGCCCGATTGGAAAGTACACATTCCCAAAGGAAATATCGACCGACTAATCGAGGCTTTGAAAAAGGTCAAAGGTCAGTTATGAGCCGAAATGTCACAATCGAAGACGGTATAGCCGGTGTTGTGCGCGCTATATTTATATCTCTATCGATCTCTTTTCTTCCTGCTTTGTGCGAAAGGCCTACTCAGGAGAGTGTAACCCGCCTCTATATCGCCGAAATAGGAAGAGTTCCCGACACTGCCGGTCTGAAATATTGGGTGGAGAGTTCGGGCTTGAGTCTGGAAGAGATAGCTGGGAGCTTTTTCGAGCAGGAGGAGTTGAGACGAAAATACCCCGATGGTACCACAACCGACGAATTTATAAGAGCGGTCTATAGCAATCTTTTTGCAAGATCTCCTGAGAGAGAGGGCTTGAAGTATTGGAGAGAGCAGCTGCAAAGTGGCAAAGTAAAAAGAGAGCAGTTCATATTGGCTGTCGTAAATGGAGCCAAGGGGGAGGATGCGGATATTCTACGAAACAGAACCGAAGCTGGGCTCTATTTTGTACAAAAAGGGCTCGAAGATAGCGATTTTGGGGAAGAAGTAGTCTCGATGGTCGATAGTAGGAGTGAGACGGTAAATTCGGCAAAGAAATTTATAGATGCACTCTCCCAAAGCAAACTCTACCCTATACACAAAGAGATAACGGCTACAATGTTCTGGGCTGGCGAGGGGGCTGATAGTGAAAATGCCTATATCTCCAATGCTCCCAGCGCCTGGGACAAGAGATGGGCCACCAACTATGGAGGCATGGATGACCCTGATGATAGAGCAGGATATCAACCAGCATCCTTCACCCCTGCCGAAAATCCCTTCTATTTCGCACTCCCATACAACGATATAGGACGAAATGGATACAGGAAAGAAGATGCCGACTCCATAGTGCCGTGGTATTATGAAAATCAGGATTATGTGCTAAACAACAAAATTCTATCTGTCTGTAAAAATAGATGGATAAGGGTACGAAAGGGCAAAAAGATCGTATATGCCCAGTGGGAGGATGTAGGGCCTTTTAGAGACGACGATTACGATTATGTTTTCGGGGATTCTCCCCCGAGCAACGGCAGAAATAATCGTGCCGGTCTCGACCTCTCACCGGCAGCGGCGGACTATCTGGAGCTAAACGATATAGCAGAGGTCGAATGGAGATTCGTAGATGCAAAAAGTGTGCCCGACGGCCCGTGGAAAGATAAGATTACTATTTCGAATGTACGCTATCAGCCCGATACGGGAGTCTCTTTCTATTGGCAGTTGCAAGGCGAGCTTAGAATGGATGAGGATGCAAAAATCTATGATGTCGATCTCTTCGACAATTCAGCCGATACGATACAAAAAATACGCTGGAAAGATAAAATAGTAATTTGCTATTTCAGTGCCGGCACTTATGAAGATTGGAGAAGTGATGCCGACTCTTTCCCCGAAGAGGTTCTGGGTAATGAGCTCGATGGCTGGAGAGGTGAGAGGTGGCTCGATATCCGTGATTCGAGGGTACGAGATATCATGCTCTCACGACTTGACCTCGCTGTAGAAAAAGGTTGCGATGGTGTCGAGCCCGACAATATAGACGGATATCTCAATGATAGTGGTTTTGCTTTGAGTGCACAAGATCAATTGCAATACAATATGTTCATTGCCAACGAGGCACGCAGGAGAGGACTATTTGTAGGACTCAAAAATGATGCCTCTCAAGCCAAGACACTTGAGCCCTATTTCGATTTCGCCCTTGTCGAAGAGTGTGTAGAGCAAGGAGAGTGTGACAGCTTCGAATCCTTCGTAAATTCCGGCAAAGCTGTTTTCGATGTCGAATATGCCGAAAAGTACAAAAACGAAGAGGAGAGAGAAAAGCTCTGTGAAATTGCGAAGGAAAACTCCTATACAACACTCGTTCTCCCCACCGCCCTAGACGGCTCGTTCGTGTACTACTGCCAGTGAAGCCTCTCTATCTCTTCTCCTCTTCGAGATGGCTCATGGCCCACTCTTTGAGAGCTTTTCTCTCTTTTGGAGAGAGTCTCGCCTCTTTGTGAAGCAGCATATAGTCCGCAGGAGGCATCTTCCACTCCACGGAGCGGGCTATACCTTTGTAGAGTTTTCTCCTCTTCTCTTCGTCATAGCTCTTCCAGATGGAGAAGTTGAGCCAGTTTCTGCCATTTTTGACATGCGACTTTATCTCCAGAGATATGGGGGAGATATGGGAGTACCAAGGCCATCGGGTATGGTTGGAGTGACAGTCGTAGCACGAGCGCTCGAGGATAGCCGCGATTTCGCTCGGCGCCTCTATCTCCTCTTCGGGCTCCGCTTTTGGAGGCGGGGGCATATCTATACGGACGAACTGCAAGAGGATGAAAGTCCCCAGCAGCCAGCCGGCCGCTATTTTGAGGCTCTTCATTCCTCTTTATTCTCTATATCTTTGCCAAATATCGTACACTGTCCCGTTATCGCGCAGGCAGGACAGAAGCCCGCGATACCGGCTATAAGCGGAAGGATTCCGAGATAGAACCATTTGATACCGGTTACGAAGCCGGCAATGATAAGGCCGCTCCCCAGCACTATACGGAAGGGTCTGCAAAATTTCGCCATCTTTTTCGCGTTTATCGCCATATCTACTCCTTGATTGATTTTGTGCAACTATACTCACTGAGGCTTAGATTACAATAAATAATAGAACTATCTCTTTTTTCTTATAGCGGTGGCGCAGAGGAAGAGATACTCTCTGCCTGTGATACTCACTCTGAAGCGGTGCTGTTGCAGATATTTCTTTATCCAGTATATATCCTTGATTACGATGGAGAGCTCGCTGTGGGGATAGTTGGGGGCCACGGCCCCGTAGCTCATCTCTCCGTCTATCCATCTTAGATTTGGAAAAGCCAGGAGCAGAGCGCCGTTTTCATCGAGGAGTCTCTGTACTATATCCATGAGCGTGCGCTTCAAATCCACACTGCCGCTTTGCAGTGTGCCTATGGATACGACAAGGTCGTATCTGCGCCTCTCTTTCGCTATGAACTCCCCTATGTCGGACTCCACTATATCGACATTGTCCGAAGGCAGTTTTCTGCGTGCTTCCTCCGTGGCGCTTGCTGAGTGGTCAACTCCTGTGAACTTTTTTTGCCTGAATAGCTCATCCGTGAGGATGGAGCGCATGAAGAGAAATTCGTCTCCTCTATGTATTCCGAGGTCGAGTATCTCTCTCCTCTCTTCGAGCGAGACCCTCCGCAAGGCTTGCCGGAAGTAGTGGTGAAATATCGGCTCCTCTCCCTTTTTTATTCTCCAGAAGAGCGACCCTCTGCCATATCTCTCTTTCGGATTTTCCCCTTTTTCCCGATGGAAACTCTCTTCGTTCAATCGGCAGAAGGATATTCGTACCTTTTTGTCGTCGAGCTTTTGCGGAGTGAGCATACGGCAGTATGCTATATCGGCAAGGTCCGTCCAGCTTTTCCAGCTTCTATGCAGCGCCTGCCCGCCCTCTTCGTCGCAGGACTCTCCGGCATAGAGCCCCAAAGCCGCATCGGGATTGCAGGCGATAAAGCTGAATATATCTCCGCCTTTCGCATTTTCGCTCCAGCGCATCGTGATTTCGTATATGCTGTACATATCCAGTGTACCAAAATCGTACTCCTGCATCCTCTCTCCTTCGCAATGTTCCCACTCGCTACATCACACTATTTTACTACATTGAGCCGAATCGTATCTATACTCTTCCTGCAGAAAAAGCCGAGCACACTCCGGGAGGGGGTTTGTATAAATGACACAATATGTCCCGATGCTCTTATATACTTCCAATATCAAGCTACAAGGAGGCACCCTAAGAAGTCTCAAATGCCAGTGACGAAGAATCGCTCGATGAGGTACTGTTTCGTCCGCCCCATCTCCATTTTATGAGCACTTTTCGGGATATTCTGATTATGTTCGTATCAAACAGACAAGAGTCGCTACAAAAAGGAGACAAGATGATAGACAGAGAGAAGCTCTGCGGGATGAAATTCAGTGTCGTAGAGGATGCCGGATTGTGCTGCAAGTCTCTATTCGAGCCATGCTACAGGTAGGATATCGACAGGTGGATTGAGTTGCAGCGGCATAATAATCACTGCTACGAGGAGATGATGGCAGAAGAGGCATTGTATCTGACTACAAGACAATCAGTGAAATCGTTGTCCTGAATTTTGGGAGACTGTTCAGTCTTTTATCTCAACCCAAAGTAGAGCATAATCATATCAAAACTCCGGATAGTTATCCAACCTACCTTCATAGTGAGTGACCAATCGAGAATAGAGTCGGATTCCAGCTATGGATTGGTCCTTTTTTCTGTGCGGCGGGTTTATTCCCGTCGGCTGAAGCCGACCCCGCGATTTCTTGACGATTTAAACTTTTTCGACGGGGCTG
>CAJXJF010000029.1 GCA_913054475.1 uncultured Nitratifractor sp. | reverse complement strand
TGTATGAACTTTTGTGTTGAATCCGCGACTAAAGTCGCAGCTCCATGTAGATGGACTTTTGCTTTCCATGTCGATAGCCAGCCTGTATGGACTTCAAGGAATATTGAAAAGTATTTCATATTTTAATAACTGTGCAGCTTTTATGAATCTTGCTATGGGGGATAAGATAGTACTGCAGGCGTACGATTCGTTATAATTGCGGAAAAAAAAGGATTGTCATGAGTGTAGAGAGTGAGTTGAGAGAGAGAAGCGGCAATCGCTGTGAGCTCTGTTCGTCGCAGGAGAATCTTGCCGTGTACGAGGTCTATCCGTCGGATGGGAGTGCCGATAGAGCGCTGCTTCTGTGTGATGTCTGTATGAAAAGTGTGGACAATCCCGCCGAAAATCTCAACCACTGGCACTGCCTGAACGAGAGTATGTGGTCTCAGCTTCCCGCCGTGCAGGTGAGTGCGTACAGGATTTTGAAAAAGATTGCCCACGAGGGGTGGCCGCAGGATATGCTCGATATGCTCTATCTCGAACCGGAGGTAGAGGCATGGGCCAAAGAGGGGCTCGAAAAGGAGGAGGAGAAGGCTCAGCCGGTCAGAGACAGCAACGGCAACATTCTACAGGAGGGAGATGCTGTATCCATTATCAAGGATTTGCCGGTCAAGGGGGCCGGATTTACCGCCAAGCAGGGAACGACGGTAAAAAACATCCATCTGCTCGCCGACGATCCGACACATATCGAAGGGCGGGTCAACGGTGTGAAGATCTTTCTCAAGACCGAATTTCTGAAGAAGCTCTGATTCGAGCCGGAGGGAGACTCCATCCGAGAAGATATGAAGAGAGAGATAGAGAAGCTGGCTATCGTACGCCTCGGGGCGATGGGGGATATCGTACACTCCATGGCGGCTCTGCAGTTTGTGAGGAGAGCCTTTCCCGGGCTGAAAATTTCATGGTTCGTCGAAGAGAAGTTCGCCGGTGTGCTCGAAGGCAACGAAGATGTGGACGAGATAATCACCGTAGATCTGCACTCTCTCAAGAGGGAGTTCTCCTTTTTGGCTTTGGCGCGGATGGTCTCGAAGATATCCGGAGCGGGAGATTTCGATCTGGTGGTGGATATGCAGGGGCTGATCAAATCGGCGATAGTGGCCCGTCTGGCAGGAGCGAATGTCGCCGGCGGAGACTTCTCCTCCGCCCGTGAGGGTGTCGCTTCGATACTCTACAGCCATAGATACCGCATCGACTGCACCCTGACGGCCCCTTACAGATTCGCCTCTTTGCTGGGGCAGGCTCTGGGTGTGGAGATAACTATGGCTCAGCTGGAGCGCAAGAGTCCCTATCTGGGCTGGAGCGCGGAAAATATCGAAAGCTCGGTGGCCGAAGCGCTGGATGGGGCCCGAAGAGAGAAGATAGCCATCTTCGTGGGGGCGAGCAACGAGAGCAAGAGATATCCGCCCGGGCGTTTCGCCGAACTTTGCGATATGCTCGGGGAGAGATACGATATCTTCCTGCTGGCGGGGTCGGAGGCGGAGAGAGAGGATGGCGAACTCATCGAAGGCAGAGGCGGTGCGCGTCTTCTGCCTCCGCTGAATCTCGACACGCTCAAGTTCGTTCTCTCTTCGGCCGACCTCGTGATAGGGGGAGATACGGGCCCCGTACATATGGCATGGGCTCTCAATCGCCCTTCGATAGTGCTTTTCGGTTCTACACCCGTAGAGATGATGATGCAGGGGGAGAGGAATATCGCCATCAGTTCGGGAGCGAAGATAGCCAACCCCTGCGGGGGATTCGACAAAAGTGACAGGTCCATAGCATCCATAGCGCCCGAAAAGATAGCGCAAGAGGCTGAAAGGCTGCTCTCTTGAAGCGAAATGCAACGAAAACACCCTTCCTCTTCTCTCTGCTCAGGGCCCTGCTGAGGTCTCTGCCGATATCGGTGGAGATAGCTCTCGCCGGAGGACTCGCCCGTCTGGCATCGATGATAGACAGAAGGCACAGTGCCGTGGCGATGGCCAATCTCGATTTGGCGTACGGCGACGAGATGCCTGCACAGGAGAAGAGGCGTATAGTCGTACGAAGCTACGAAAATCTCATCATTACCGCAATGGAGACGATAAAGGCGCAGGGGGCTTCCAGAGAGGAGATACTCTCCAGAGTGGAGTTCGAAAACGAAGAGTTTCTTCTCGAGGCTCTCGATAGCGGCAGAGCCATAATCTTCATCACGGCCCACTTCGGCAACTGGGAGTTGGGGGCTCTGGCGATAGGGGCGCGATTTACGCCGATAGCCATCGTGGGCAGACCGCTGGACAATAGAGCTCTGGATGCCGTTTTGAGAGCGACGAGAGAGCAGTTCGGTATAACGATGATTCCCAAGAGCAGGGCGCTTGTGATGATGATGAAGAGTCTCAAGGCCGGGACTCCGGTGGGTGTGGTGGTGGACCAGAATACCCGTACGAAAGATGGCTTGCTTGTCGATTTTTTCGGCAAAGAGGCGCGCCACACCCCCGTGGTTTCGATTTTGGCGAGACGGACGGATGCGCTTGTCGTGCCCGTCTACTCCTTCAGCGATGACTACCGCAAGTGGAGAGTGCGTTTCTATCCTCCTCTGGAGATACGAAAGAGCGACGATATGCAGAAGGATATAGAGGAGTTCACCCAGAAACAGGCGGAGGTGACCGAGAGAGTGATTCGCTCCAAACCCGACGAGTGGTTTTGGCTTCACAAGAGATGGAAAAACAGATACGAAGAGATATATAGATGAATATACTGCATACCGAATCGATGGGTGTCGAAGGGGGACAGACCAGAAGGGTCGTAGAGGAGCTCAAAATCGCCAAAGAGGCCGGTTGCGGGGCCTATCTGCTCTGTCGGGAGGGGACATGGCTTCAGAGATATGCACGGGATGAGGGGATAGAGGTGCTGACCGCTCCTCTCGCCAATCCTCTGGATATCTACAGCACCTACGAGATAGTCAAAATCGTAAAAAATTACGATATCGATATCGTCCACTCCCATGACAGCAAGGATGGATATCCCGCCCTCTATGCCGCCATGATATGCAAGAAGCCCTATATCAGAAGCAGGCACAACGATTTGACCAAAAAGCCGGGCCTTGTCTACCGTCTGGCGGACGCAACCGTCACGACGGGGAGCAAGATACGCTCCGAGTTGATTTCGCACGGTATCGACGGCGAGAGAATCGTCTCTCTCCCAAGCTATCCACAGCGCGAGAGATTCAGCCCCGATTCGGGCAGGAGGGAGAGGATGAGGCGAAGCTACGGCGTGGAGGGGAAGTTGGTGATAGGCACTCTCAGCGGTCTGAACGAGAGAAAGAGGCCCCATCTCCCTCTCGAAGCCGTAGCCTCTCTGGCCGAGAGTAATCCCGATATCGTCTATCTCGTAGCCGGCCCCGAAGGGAAGGAGCGATACAGGGAGAGCTTCTTTGCGCAGGTAGAGAGGCTTGGACTGCAGGAGAGGGTGAAGTATCTGGGCTTCGTCGAACCCGAAGAGTTTCTCGATGCGATAGATATCTATATCTGCTCTTCGAGAAAGGAGGGGATACCGCAGGCGGTGATGCAGTCGATGATGATGGGCTGTGCCGTCGTGGCGAGCGATGTGGGTTCGGTAAGAGACCTCGATGTCGAGCGGAATATCGCCATCTTCGAGCCCGAATCTGTGCATGAGCTTTCGCGAAAGCTGGGAGAGATAGTGGAAGACGGGGGGTATAGAGCCCGTCTCGCCCGCCTCAACGAAAGGCTGGCGGCGGAGAGATTCAACAGGGATATATTGGCCGGAGAGTTGATATCCCTCTATGAGAGAGTTCTTCGGGAGAGAGCGTGAAACTCAGTGTAGTGATATTGACATACAACAGCCGGAAGCATCTCGAAGAGGTGCTCTCTTCGGCACTCTTCGCAGACGAGGTGCTGATACTCGATGGATACTCCGACGACGGGAGTGTGGAGATAGCCCGGAGTCTCGGAGTCAGAGTGGAGTTTTCGCAGTGGCTCGGTTTCGGCAGACAGAAACGCAGAGCCGTGGAGTTGGCGAAAAACGACTGGGTCTTCGTACTCGACAGCGACGAGGTGATAACACCGAAACTCGAAGAGGAGATAAAGAGGGTGCTCGAAAATCCGCAGAAATCGGCATACAGAGTACCCAGACTCAATATCTTTTTTGGCCGTCGGATGAGACACGGCGGACTCTACCCCGACGCTACCGTGAGGCTCTTCGACAGAAGGAGATGCAATTTCGACGAAAAAGAGGTGCACGAGAAGGTGGTGGTGGATGAGAGGGATACGGGAGAGCTTAAAAACCATATGCTCCACTACGCATACGACAGTGTCGAGGAGTTCATCGCCAAACAGAACCGCTACTCCACTCTCGGCGCCAAAGAGAACAGACTCAAAGCTATCTTGAACCCTGCGTGGACATTTCTGCGCATCTATATCCTCAAGGCCGGTTTCCTCGACGGCTGGCAGGGATATGTGACGGCGAGACTCTATGCGCAGTACACATTCTGGAAATATATCAAGGAGAGGGGATGAGTATCAGAGTGCTTCATACCGAATGGTCCAACGGCTGGGGAGGTCAGGAGATACGGATAATCGAAGAGATGAAAGCGATGAGGCAGATGGGTGTCGATTCTCGTCTGGCGTGTAGGGAAGAGGCGCTCATCGCCCGCAAGGCCCGCAAGAACGGCTTCGAGGTATATACTCTCCCCTTCAGGGGCAATACCGATTTGTCCACACTCTTTTCGCTGATATCCATCATCCGTAGAGAGAAGATAGATATCGTCAATACCCACAGCGGGAAGGATACCTGGGTGGGCGGTCTGGCGGCCAGGATGGCCGGTGCCCGTTTCATAAGGACCAGACACCTCTCCAATCCGATAAATCCGTCGAGACTCAATTTCATAAACTCCCTTGCCGACTATGTGATAACTACAGGTGAAAGCGTGCGCAGAGATATGATAGATAACAACCGTATCGCCCCGCAGAAGATAGTATCGATACCCACGGGGATAGACGAGAAGCGATTCGACCCCGCCTGCTGCACGAAGGAGGAGGCGAGAGCCCGTTTCTCTCTCCCGCGGAATGGGATACTCATAGGTATAGTCGCCGTCTTGAGGAGCTTCAAGAGACACGATATCTTTTTGCGTTGCGCTTCGCGCATAGCCTCCAAATATCCGCAGAGCTCTTTCGTCATAGCGGGAGATGGCCCACAGAGGAGGCATATCGAGGGGCTGATAGAGGAGTACGGACTGCAGGAGAGAGTCTATATGACCGGACATGTAGATAGAGTCGAAGAGTTGATGAGAGCACTCGATATCTTCGTACTCAGTTCGGACTCCAAAGAGGGGGTCCCCCAATCCGTGATGCAGGCTCTGATGCTCTCTCTGCCGGTGGTGGCTACCGATGCGGGAAGTACGGCCGACCTCTACCGTGACGGGAATTTCATCATGGTGGAGGCAGGCGACGAAGATAGCCTTGCGGAGGCTGTCGAGACTCTGCTTTTGGAGCCCTCTTTGGCAGAGAGACTTTCGTCGAAGGCGAGAGAGAGTGTGATGGAGTTTCGACGAAGCGAGATGGCACGCAGGGTCATGGAGGTATATCGAAGCGTACTCGATGGCAAAAAGAGATGAAACTTCCTCTCCTCAAGGGTGATATCGACACAGAGATAGTCCGAAAGGCACTCGATGCCGGCATATGGAAGAGGCGGCCCCACTCTCTACTATACAGATATGACAACTATCTGCTCAAGATATTTCAAATGCAAAAATATGCCGATTTTTTCAGGAGATATTTCGCATCTCAGGCAAGAAGAGAGGCAGACTCCAGCACCCGGCTTTCGGCTTTGGGGCTGAAGAGTCCCGAAATTTATGGTTACGCTGTGGTGCTGAATCCCTTTTGCAGATATGATTCGATTCTGCTCATGGAGTTGGTGGAGTACGAGAATATACTCTCGCTGCTACTTAGGAGAGCTCCGAAGGATGAGAGAAGAGAGAGGCTGCTTCGAATCTTTGCGCAGAATCTAAATATCTTTTTCGAAAACGAAGTGGCACACAAAGACCCGCACTACGGCAATATACTCGTAACGGCGGATGACGAGCTGGTATGGATAGACAACGACATAGCGCCCATGAAGCGCTGTGAGGATGAGTTGAGATTCATGCGTAAATATCTGAAAAAGGATTTCCTTTCGGAGGATGAGGCGCGAAGGCTTGTGGACTCTCTGCGCTGCAGTTGTGAAAGGGAGCGACTGATGGAGATTTTTTCGAAATCGAAAGGATAAAATGTCACTCGATGGGTTATACTGATACAATCAAGTTCAGGAGGGTAGGATAGATGGGACTTTTCGACTGGATAGGTGGACAGTTTATAGATGTCATAGAGTGGATAGACGACTCTCACGATACGATGGTGTGGCGCTTTCCCAGACAGGGAAATGAGATAAAGTATGGTGCCAAGCTCATAGTGCGCGAGTCTCAGATAGCGGTTTTCGTAAACGAGGGGGAGATAGCCGATATCTTCACCCCCGGGACATATGAGCTCGAGACTCGGAATCTGCCGATTCTGACCTCCCTTCAACACTGGGACCATGGATTCAATTCCCCTTTCAAAGCGGAGGTTTACTTCCTCAATACCGCACGATTCACCAACCTCAAATGGGGTACCAAAAATCCGATAATGTTAAGAGACAGAGAGTTTGCAATGGTGAGGCTCAGAGCCTTCGGCACCTACGAGATACGGATATCGGATCCGGAGACTTTTCTGAAAGAGATTGTCGGGACGGACGGACACTTCACCGTGAATGAGATAGACGAACAGTTGACGAATCTGATAGTCTCCAAACTCGCTGTAGTACTGGGAGAAGACGATACGCCGGTACTCGATCTCGCGGCCAGTTACGAGAGATTCGGAGAGTATATCACTCAGGCGATAGCCCCATATTTCGAAGAGTACGGTATCGAGCTTATCAGGATTCTGGTGGAGAATATCTCACTGCCTCAGGAGGTTGAAAAGGCTCTCGATGCCAGAAGCAGCAGAGAGATAACGGGCAATCTCGACGACTATCTGAAATATCAGTCGGCCGAGGCTCTCTCCGCGGATGGCGGCATGAGCGAGATGGCGGGACTTGGGGCCGGTATGGCCATGGCTCAGCAGATGGCCGCCAATTTCTCGAATAGCTCTTCCGCCACACCGCCTCCTCCTCCGGCGGAGGAGAAGTGGTATATAGCCCGAAACGGAGAGAGTCTCGGACCCTACGGCAGGAGAGAGCTCGAGACGATGGTCAAAGATGGGCGTATCGGCAGAGATACATATCTCTGGAAAGAGGGCTTCAGCGGCTGGCAGGAGGCCGAAAAGGTACTACCGGCTCTCTTCGGAAGTGTGCCCCCTCCGCCTCCGCCTCCGCCACCCGCATAGAGAGAAGGGTAGGATATGAGAGAGGTCGAGGCCGAAGATTTTGGCTGTGAGGGTTGCGGCTCGCAGATGAGGTACTCACCGGCCCGGATGGAGCTGCTGTGCGAATATTGCGGAAACTCCTCCCCCATAGAGAGGAGGATCGATAGAGAGAGTGAAGAGTTGCAAAAGGCTCTCGCAAGAAGCCATTGGGAGTCTATAGAGGGTGTGCAAAGGAGTGTGCACTGTCCGGGATGCGGTGCCTCCCGGAAACTCGAAGCTTTCGTGGTGGCTGGTGAGTGTGAATACTGCTCCAGCCCTCTCGTGACCGAATTTTGCAATCCTGAAAAGCCTGGAACCATACTTCCGTTCAAAATCTCCCGTGCGGAGGCACACGAGATTTTCGCCAACTGGATAGGTTCTCTCTGGTTCGCACCTACACGACTCAAGGTGCTGGTAGATAAATATGAGAGTCTCACCGGCTACTATTTACCTTTTCATCTCTTCAGTGCCGATACGCTCACTCTCTACAAGGGGGAGAGGGGAGATGCCTACTACGAAAACGAGGTCGTCGCAAGAGTCGTAAACGGGAGGGAGGAGAGCTCCGTAAGAAAGGTACGCAAGATACGATGGAGCCCGGTAAACGGCATGGTATCCAGAAAATTCAGAGACCTTCCGATAGCGGCCGACGATACCATCCCTATGGCACTTATAGAGAGAATCGAGCCCTGGGACAGCTCCTCCACGAGAGAGAGCGACAAGAGATATCTGAGCGGTTTCTATGCGACGGAATACAACAGAGCTCTCTCCCAATCGCACAAATTCGCACTCGAGAAGATGAGAAGGCGGATAGAGTACGATGTGCGCAGAGATATAGGAGGAGACGAGCAGAGAGTCTTCGATATGGATATCCACTATAAAGAGGAGAGATACCGCTATACTCTCTTCCCCGTCTGGAGCGCCTCTTTCAGATATGGAGGCAAAGAGTACAGATATCTGATAAACGGTTTCAACGGCAGGGTTAGCGGCGAGAGACCCTACAGCTATATCAAGATAGCGACAGCCATTCTCGTCGTTTTCTCCATACTGGCCGTCATTGCATACTGGGATAATATAAAGGAAATCTTTATCCCCTGAGTCTATCGAGCCATTACTCGCTCGATAGCTATCTTTTCGATAAAAACGCTCCTACAACGATTTTACTCTTCTTCTGTTCTGCCTTTTCTCTTTTTTCTCGGTTTGGGCAGTAGCTCTTTGAATCTTTGGTAGGTTATTCCGACCGTTTTGCCGGATTTGGTTTTGGGTAGCCTTCCCTCTTGTTCGAGTAGTTCGTTCAGCTTCTCCCTGGCTTCGGAGAGAGAAAAGTTTTTCGCCAATATCCTTGCGGCCTCTTTCACTTCCGGATCTCTTACCAGCTGGTCCATAGGAGAGAGCTTTTCCCGTCTCTTCTCTTTTACCATTTCTTTGACTTTTTCCATTAGAGCCATTTTTATACTCCTTCTTCGATTTTTTTTGTAATAGGATGATAACGAAATATTGTTTAGTTTTGGAATATATTTCCGCTTTTTTTCTATTAAGTTTATATTTTTTCACTTATGCGTATGAACTATTTTTAATACTCTGATTATTTTATAGCGATACTGTAAGCTGAATTGTTCTATTGCTTCTCTTCTTTTGAGTAAGCGGAGGAGATATATTTCTTCGAGATGATAACGAGTAGAGAGTATAAAATATTAATATTCTTAAATATAACTTATATTCGCTTAATTTTTATATGTTATCATTTCGTGAAAACGATACAGATATATTATATCTGTAAATATTAAAAACAGGAGGTTGTTTATGAAAAAGTTGTTTTGTGCTCTTGCTTGCATGTTCGCTTCCGTCTCTCTTTTTGGGGGAAAAATGATAGTCGTAAATCTGAGCGAACAGGAGGCCTATGCCTACGAAGATGGTCACATGGTAATGCATGGTCATGTATCGACGGGGAGGCCGGGGAGGAGAACTCCAACCGGTCATTTTAGAGTTCTGGAAAAAGATATCGATCATGTATCGAGTAAATATCCCAGACCTAACGGTGGAGCGAGAATGAACTATATGTTGAGACTTACCGATTACGGAGTGGCGATGCATCTGGGATATGTACCCAACTATCCGGCTTCTCATGGTTGTATCAGGATGGAGAACGGTTTTGCCCAGAAAATGTACTATTGGGCGAATGTCGGTACGAGGGTGTTGATAAAGGGTACACCTCCGAGATATGTCAATCGCTCGGGTTCTTCGGGTTTTTCCAGTTCCAGCAGAGGATATGTTTTCGATGATTTGGATAGTGACGGTTATGGTCATAGGAGATCCGTATCTGCAAAACGAAGAGCCAAGAGTATCGCATCACGAAGCATAAATAGATCTCTGTATGTGTTGAACGATATGGCTTTGCAAAGATCTCCTTATCGCGAAAGCAGGCTTACTTCCAAAAAAAGAATAGAGAGTGAGAGTGGAGCTACTGTTCATCGCAGATATCGTTATTCAAGAAGACATTATAAAAATAGAAAAATAAGTATGTCCAACAAAAAGGCTTATAGTGGAAATATGCCGCTTATGATGTTGAGTAGCGTTCCTGGTAAACGAGAGTGGATAGAGAGAGAGTATGAAAAGAGGAGAGTGCAAAAAGCGAAAAAATTGACCATAGAGGAGCAGATAAAGCCTCTGGATATGCTAAGAGGATAGGAGTTGATTTTCGGGTGGGATGCTTTGTGGAGAATGCTTTCTCGACTTCCACCCTAAAATCTCCAAAAATCTTAGAGAGAAGGTCGATATCCTTCTTGGCTGCTTTTTGAGTTTTTTATATAGTTCTACTGCTCGGATTTATATAGCTTGCCGAATCTTTTATACCATGATGTCATATGGATTTATCTGCTGATTGTCTTGTTGGCTTTACTCCCTCGCAGTTATCTGTCTTGGTGAGAATGCATAGTGAGCATAAATCGCCAAAGATTCCCTATCTTCATCAGCAGGGCATTCATACTATCACCAAAACAGATTGAGAGTTAAAGAGCTGCATCTTTCTTCGCAAGGGAGTCGGATCGTGTAGAAAAGTTCTTAGTCTATCTTGCCTACTATTAGAAGAGTTGTAAAATGAGGAGATAATGAAGCTTGCGGTACTGGTCGGGGTGAAAGGATTCGAACCTTCGTCCTCCTCGTCCCGAACGAGGCGCGCTAACCAGACTGCGCCACACCCCGCCGATAGGCAGGCCGTATTTTACAACCTACTATCTTAAATAGCTATTATTTTTCCCCGTTGTGGCTCTTTTGTCCGAAAAACGGTATATGGACGATTTGTATCTCCCAATTTTTCGGAGGAGATATTGAGAGCTTTTCGGGTAGAATAGCGCCGTAGAATTTCAAAGTGCGAAAGGGGGGCGGTGATTGAAGAGAGTGGCCATATCCATAGGAGATTTGAACGGTATAGGCGCGCAACTGGCCCTGTCGGCCCATTCGCAGGTATCCGGGATGGTCAAACCGCTCTATGTAGTGGATGAGACGATGATTCGGCAAGCCGCGAAACTTCTCGATATGGAGATAGCCGAAGATTTCGAGACCGTATCTCCCGGGGCTGCACTTTTCGATATCGAGCCGGGTGTGGTATCGGCCGATAGCGGTCGCTACTCCTTCTTCTCTTTCAAGAAAGCGATAGAGATGGTCAAAGATGGCGAGTGTGACTCTCTCTGTACCCTTCCCATCCACAAAAAGGCGTGGGAGAAGGGAGGCATTGCATATAGAGGCCATACGGAGGTGCTGAGAGATTTTTTCGGTAAAGATGCGATAATGATGCTCGGTCGTCCGGGACTCTATGTGGCCCTCTACACCGAGCATATACCCCTTTCGGAGGTGGCGTCGATGATGGATGTAGAGAGATTGAGAAGCTTTCTGCTCGACTTCGCCAGAGAGACGGGTGCGCGCAGGGTCGCGGTCCTCGGTCTCAATCCTCATGCCGGAGACGACGGGGTGATGGGAGATGAGGAGAGAATCATAGCCGAAGCGATAGCCGAGGCGAATCGGGAGAGGGAGCTCTTCGAGGGGCCGATAGTCCCGGATATCGCTTTTACACCGGCACTGCGGAGCAGATATGAATACTATGTGGCGATGTATCACGACCAAGGTCTCGCACCCCTGAAGGCGCTCTACTTTTCCGAGAGTATCAATGTCTCTCTCAATCTGCCCATACTGCGCTCTTCCGTAGATCACGGGACGGCGTTCGATATAGCCTACAGAGGTGTGAAGGCGGATATGAGGAGTTATCTCAACGCAATCGCCTATCTCGCAGGGAGATAGACATTTTGTCGTAGAGTCGTTTTGAAAAAAGTATAGAGGTGAGATGATGAAAAGAGGTCTGTTGTTGCTGAATATGGGGGGTCCGAACAGTCTGGAAGAGGTGGAGCTCTTTTTGAAGAATATGTTTTCGGACAAAAACATACTGCCGATGAACAGAGTGCTTCGCTCCATTATCGGCAGGAGAATCGTTCGCAAAAGGCTCGAAGAGGCGAAAGCCAACTACAGGGAACTCGGCGGGAAATCGCCTTTGAGTGAAATCACTCTCTCTCTGTGCGAAAAACTTGAAAAAAGGCTGGATATGCCCGTCTATCCGGCTATGAGATATGTACCGCCGTTTACCCGTACGGCGCTGGAGAAGATGAGAGAGGAGGGGGTGGATGAGCTCATTCTCTTTCCGATGTATCCTCACTACTCCACGACCACCACCCTCTCATCCTATGAAGATGTACGGAATAACTGCGCAAAGATGGGATGGAGCCCCGATATCGACTTGATGGAACCCTATTACGACGACGAGAGCTATCTCGATATACAGTGTCGTCTGATAGAGGAGGAGATGGAGGGCAGAGAGAGCCGAAAATATGATCTGATAGTTTCGGCGCACGGCCTGCCTATGAGCATTATAGAGGCAGCAGACCCATATAAAGAGCATATCGAGGCCAATGTCGAAGCTCTGAAGGAGAGCTTGCGAAAGAGGAGAGTGAAGTTTCGGAATATAGTGTTGGCGTACCAGTCGAGAGTCGGTTCCGGAGCATGGCTGGAGCCGAATCTGGTGGATATCCTCAGAAATCCGGAAAATCTGAATGTCTTGATATTTCCAATCTCCTTTACCGTGGACAACTCCGAAACTCTCTTCGAGCTCGGTATCGAACATGCACAGATAGCGCAGAAGATAGGATATGAGAGCTATCTGCTCTCGAAATGTCCCAACGACGGGGACTCTTTCGTATCTTTTATCGCCTCCAGGGTAGAGGATAGATGCTGAGTGTAGATAGAGAGTACACGGCGGAAATCGAGGTCAAGAGGTCGAAATTCCTCGCCTTCGTCCTCCCCGCTTCTGGTATGGACGCTTTGCGCGAAAGTCTGAAATCGAGATTTCCGAAAGCTTCACATATCGTATATGCCTTCAGGCGTTTGAACGAGCAAGAGCAGATAGAGGAGGGTTTCAGTGACGATGGGGAGCCTTCCGGTTGTGCCGGTATGCCGATACTGAAGGTACTCAGGGGTGAAGATATGATAGAGAGCGCCATTGTCGTCGTGAGGCACTTCGGAGGGATAAAACTCGGGACGGGCGGTATGGTCAGAGCATATACCGGGGCCGCCGGAAGCGTACTGGAGATAGCGCGCAAAATCGAATATCACAAGCTTCTGAGGCGAAACTTCGTTTCGGGATATTCGGAGATAGGGAAGATAGAGTACGAGCTTGAAAAGGCCGGTATTCGCATCGTGGAGAGGAGATTTGGTACCGACTCCGTGGAGTGGGAGGTGGAAGGGAGTCGGGAGAGACTCTCCGGCTATGGACTCGAATAGCACTCCTGCACTTCGGGACTCACTTTTTTGAGAATCTTTCGAGTATGGAGAATTTCTTCTCCTGACCGGTCATCACATAGTATAGCTCATAGTAGTTGTTGATGATATACTCCAGATCCTCTCTGCTATCTTCGTCCGAAGCCACGAGCAGAGAGAGCCCCTCTTTTATCTGCATACTCTCTTCGGGCAGCATATGGATGGTGCCGTCTTTCTCTTTGGCGAGAAGGAAGATTATCTTGAGTTCCTTCTTCCAATCCTCTCTCGAGCGTTTCAGTACACGGAGCTCTATGCTCTTGTCTCTACACTCTTTGCTGAGGGCGTAGGCGTGCTCCTTGTCTATGGTTATTTCATAGTGAATCGGATTGTCTCCTATCACTTTTTGCATTTTCGCAACCAGCCTCTCTCCCCACTCTTCGCTCTGTGTATGCAGTATTCTTACGAATCTGTAGGTCAGCGGTTCGGCTATATAGGTATAGGAGAAATCCGCAAGTATTCTTTCGAGGATATAAATCCGGTTGACTCTCGCCGTTTTGAATATACCGAGGTCATCCAGAGTGTTCTCTCTGGCTATAGTATAGATATTCTTGTTCAGTTTTCTCGCCGTGGATATGATTGTCAGGTTTATCAGGTCGTCTTTGGTGGCGGCTATGACACCTACAGCCTCTTCGATACCCGCATCTATGAGTTTTTCGTAATCTTCCGCATCTCCGAAGATGGCGCTCTTTTTTCTCTTCTTGTAGGTGGATGATTTGATATCGATGTAGTTGTAGGGGATACCTGCTTTTTCGAGGGCATCGCCTATCGCCTGTCCCATTCTACCGTAGCCGCACAGTACATAGAGGCCGTGCGGTATCTTCTCTCTCTCTTTCATCTTCAGAATATGGCCGAAAATCCACATCTCCAGTATCCACAGATTTGGAGAAGTGAGTGCCAGATAGAAGCGTTTGGAGATGAATTTGAAGGGGTCTTCGACATAGTTTATCCCCAGATTGTTGAGGTGTTCACTCTGGCTTTCGGTAGTCGATTTTATTACGAGTTTGATATGTTTGTTCAGCAGGCGGCAGAGAAGGGCCATCTTGGTGTTTTTGGAGTCGTCCTCGAAGAGAGAGACTACGGCTTCACACTTTTTTTTGTGTATGCCTGCCATCTTGAGCACATCGGGATTGGAGGCGTCGGCAGCGAGGGCGGGGACTTCTGGAATGAAATTTTCGAGCTCGAGCTCCTCTATCTTCTCTTCGTTTTTGTCCACTACGACAACCCGCATATCCATTTTGCTCAATCGTCTTATTATATCTCTGGTTATATTGTTGTATCCCAGTACAATGATGAAGGGTTCGTCGATGGATACGATTTTCTTTCTGAATCTCGAAATGGCGAGTTCTCTCGCGAGTCTCTTGTCCTGTATCAGTGCCACTATCGTACCTATGCCGTAGAACCATCCTATGACGGTGAGATATATGCAGACGCTCACCCACAGCCTCTGTTGATAGGTGAAGCTGTACGGAGCCTCTCCGAAACCTATGGTCGAAGCCATGTAGCTGACGAAATAGAAGGCGTCGAAAAAGCTCATTTTGTATGGATTGCCGTTGTCGTCGATTCCCGGTATTATGGTAAGTCCCAGTATCGATATGGCGAATGTGACGATGATGACCAGAAACGGTATCCGCATACGGCGGATTATGATCCATATGGTAGTGTTGTTGGATTCCATATCAGCGCTTGGATTTCAGAGTGTCTCCTATAAACAGGAGTACGGATATGATATTTGCCATCAGGGCTCCGCCCGAAAGCGATATCACCGCCACCGTACTCTCCATATTCATTCCATCTCCGATATAGTGCGTTATGGCCCATATCGTAGCGGAGGCTATGAGCTGGATATCGGCGACGAGACTCGTAGCCAGCAGGACCGAACCGAGCTGAGTCTTGTCTCCGAGTTTCATGATTGTCGCTATGAGGTTGATCACTATTGCGGCGAAGAGCTCATATGCGCTGTGGTACTGCAGGTCCGCCGGATCTCCGTAGAAAAATCCGAAGTTTATCGTCATTGCCAGAATGATGAAAAAACCCGATATAACCTTTTGCGTATTCATTCAATCTCCTTTTGTGTAGAATAGTTTAGTTGGCTAAAGCTTAGAGAAGAGTATATTGGGAAAAATCGTCACTTTCATAGCTTTCGCGCCTTCTCCTTCTCTATCCAGTCGTATATCCTATCTATACTGTCGCTCTCGACGAGGCATGAACTCTTGCCGCACAGAGAGTATCTCTCCCCCTCGACGGCTTTGAGAACTATCTGGGGATAGCCGGCGACATCCTGTATCGACAGATTCTCTCTCAGACTCTTCGCGGGTCCCTTCAGTACGAGCTCATCTTCGAGATATCGTATGCTCTTTTCCGCAAGCATGGCTCTGGCTATGGGCTGTCTCATCAACTCGTAGGAGTGTACTTCGAGCGTACGGAATATGAACTTTCGATAAACGGGGTCCACGAGAGAGTGGATATATTGCAGTGTATCCACCATGACCGCCACGCTCGAGGGGTAGGTACTGTCTCTATCGTCCTCGAAGTCGCCGAATTCGCCGTCGGATATCCTCCATTTACCGTCGGCATAGAAGCGTCTGATGGCTTCGTTGAGCATATCGTTGCACTCGATGAGCATATTTTCGTCCAGTGTGCTCCTGTATGCCTCTATCAGGGCCGAGCAGTACCAGGCGTAATCTTCCAAAAAGCCCTCCACTCTGGCTTCCCGTTTCGCAAGAGCACTGTGATAGAGGCTCTTTTGTCTCTTCATCTTCTTTCTCAGGGCCTCCAGACTCTTCATGGCGATATCGAGATATCGACTATCGAGCCTCGCGGCTTTGAAGAGGGCCTTTAGCATCATGGAGTTCCATGAGGTTATGATTTTTTCATCTATATCCGGAAACTCTCTTCGGCTTCTTATAGCTCTTAGAAGCCCTATGGCTTTGCGGATATCTTCGTCGTTGCGTATCTCGTCGCTTTCGAGTCTGGCGATACTCTTTCCTTCGAAATTTCCCTCCGGCGTAATGGCGAGTCTGTGGGCTGTCTCCCGGGGATTGGGAATATCGTTCTCTTCGAAAAGCTTCAGTACCTCGTCGTAGTCGTAGAGATAGTAACTCCCCTCCGCCCCTTCGCTGTCGGCATCGATGGAGCTGTAGAAGAGTCCATCCACGCTCATCCTTTCGAGCATGAAATCCAGAGTCTCGAAGGCCAAATCCCTGTATAGCTCCTTGGAGAGGAGATGATAGCTGTCTATCAGCACCTCTGCCATCAGGGCGTTGTCGTAACACATCTTTTCGAAATGCGGCACCAGCCAGCGCTCATCGGTACTGTATCTGCAAAATCCCCCATCCACGATATCGTAGAATCCGCCGCGGGTCATACTCTCGAGTGTGTGGGATACAATCTCTTCGAACTCTTCACCGGCGCCGAGTCCGGAGAGTGTGATTGCGCAGTGGATGGCAGAGCTTCTGGGAAATTTGGGAGCGGAGCCGAATCCCCCGTTCTTTTCGTCGTAGAGACTTTTCAGCTGCCGTGAGAGGATATCGATGATGGCTCTATCTATTTTCGTGGCCTGTATGCTCCTGGGCGGAGCCATGAAAGAGAGTACCTCCCGACCCTTCTTCAGGATGGTTTGCGAATCCTTTTCATATTTCTTGGCGATGCTTTTGAGAAGCTCTACGAAAGCTATGGAGCCGTATCCGGGCTCTTTCGGTATATATAGAGCCGAGTAGATGGGTATCTTTTGCGGAGTCATGAAGATACTCAGGGGCCAGCCTCCCGCCCTGCCGTTCATCGTCAGAAAGATATCCTGGAAATGTCTGTCTATATCTGGTCTCTCCTCCTTGTCCACCTTTATGGAGACGAATTTTTCGTTGAGTATCGAGGCTATCTCTTCATCTTCGAAGGATTCTCTCTCCATGACATGACACCAGTGGCAGGCGTTGTATCCGATACTGAGAAAGATGACTTTGTTCTCTCTCTCTGCCTTGCTGAACGCCTCTTGAGACCAGGGAAACCAGTCGATTGGATTGTTGGAGTGTCTTATGAGATAGGGAGAGTCTTCGTCGGCAAGTCTGTTGGGCATACTACTCCTTTTACATTTTGCAGTTCGTAAATAATATCGTAAAATATAGCGATTTATTCCTGTATATAACGAAGCGAAGAGTATCGAGTTAAACATCGTCGGATATAGTTATATTCCTGATTTGGCTCGAAGTGCACTCTATCGAGCCGTAAATCCAATATCGAGAGGATGAGAATGAAAAAGTTGATATCGTCCGTTTTGCTGTTTTTCTATCTACTCTCACATCTGCATAGCGCTGGTTTCGGCTCTTTGGCGCCCTCAAAGAGTTTTTTGAAGCCCTCCGAAGCTTTCGATGTGAAGGTCGACAAAAGTGAAGAGAGTATCGACATCAAGATAGTGCTCGCCGACAGGATACATATCTACGCGAAAGATTTGCGTTTCTATCTCCTCAAACCGGAGAGGGTGGAGCTGGATGTGAAAAAGCCCAGGCCGGTCAAATATGCGGATGAAGATGTATATTATGGTACATTGAATATCCGCATACCGCTCGACTACATAGAGAAGATGACAAATGGCTCCTACACTCTGGAGGTGGACCTCTCCGGCTGTTCGGATGATGGAATATGCTATCAGCCCCAGAAGTTCACTTTCGATTTTCCTGCTGTGAAAAAGAGTGCCGCGGTGGCTGAAAAGGGGAGCGGAGCGGGAGATGAGCCTCACGACGGCTTCTTCTCCAGGCTCGCCACACTCTCCGCCGACGGCAACAGCGCTACCATAGCCAAAGCCCTTGCCCAGGAGAATATACTCTTCATCCTCGCACTCTTCTTCGTCGCAGGACTGCTTCTGGCCATGACCCCCTGTATTCTGCCTATGATTCCCATACTCTCCTCCATCATTCTCAGGCAGGCTGGAAGAGAGGGGGGAGTGAGCCGTTCGACATCGATGCTGATATCGGCGGTATATGTCGTATCCATGTCGTTTACATACGCTCTCATAGGTGTAGTGGCCGGAGTGCTTGGCTTCGATATTCAGGCTCATATGAACAATCCGTGGGTGATAATACCCATGGCTTCGCTCTTCGTCGCTCTGGCCTTTTCACTCTTCGGCTATTTCGATCTTCAGCTTCCCGCGAGCTGGCAGAGCAAAATCAACAATATCAGCGGCGAGGCCCAGGGCAAAGGTATGGTCGGTACCGCCGTAATGGGCGCTCTTTCTGCACTGGTCGTAGGGACATGTACGGCGCCCGTTATCAGCGGAGCCATCATCTTCATCTCCATGACGGGAGATGCGATACTGGGCGGCCTCTCTCTCTTCGTTATGGGTATAGGGGCGGGAATGCCCCTTCTGCTCGTGGGGGCCGGCGCCGACAGGCTGGTGCCCAGACCCGGCGGATGGATGAGCAGAGTTTCACAGATTTTCGGTGTGATGATGCTCGCCATGGCTCTGTATATAGCCAGAGCGGTATTGAGCGACACTCTCTATATCATGGGTTTCGCACTGCTCTTCATGGGTTCGGCCTTCTATATGGGGCTCTTCGACGATACAAAGAGACGAGAGGGGGCGGCCAGGCTCTTCACCCTTGCGGCTTTCGTCTCTCTGCTTTATGGTTCGATACTTTTCGTAGGTGCGCTCGGCGGTGCCCACTCTATCCTCGACCCCCTCGCACCCTTCAGACAGAGCGCACGAAACTCCGCTATGGAGCTCTCTTCGCAAAGAGATGAGAAGAGTGGCAGAGGGTACACTCTGGATAGACTGCTGGCCGAGGTAAAGGCGGCGGGACGACCGGTAATCGTCGATATCGGCAAGGAGAATTGCGCCGCGTGTTCGGAGCTCGAACATATCACCTTTTCGGATTCGAAGGTGAAGGAGGCGATGAAGCGCTTCAAATTTATAAAAGTCGATATTACCGACAATACCCCCGGCGATAGGGAGATACTTGCACATTTCGGTCTCTTCGGAGCACCGAACATACTTTTTTTCGATAGCCGCGGCAGAGCGCTGAGAGATAAGTTTCTGGTGGGTTTCGTGAAACCTGAAAAGTTCGTAGAGCATATCTCGGATATAAGGTAGAGGTTGCCGGATGAGAGAGATTGTTTCGAAAATCGTCTTTCTTGCGGTGGATATCATGGCGATAGCGATATCCATAGCGTTGGCGTATGAGTGCAGAAGCACGATAGAGAGTGATATCTTCCCGCTTTTCGACGATACACTCTCTTACTATCTCCACTTCTATCCGGTCTATATAGTCCCGATCATCCTCTTCGCCTATGACGGTATATATACATATCACTACGATTTCTGGCACGAAAGCAGGCTGATACTGAGGGCTGTTTTGCTATCCACACTCATAATATTTGCCTACCTCGCCCTGAGCAAGACGATAGGAAGCTACTCCCGTTTCCTGCTCCTATCGGCACTCTTTTATATGATTTTCATCATACCTCTCTTCAAAAGAGTGGTGAAGTTTTTTCTCTACAGGATAGGACTGTGGAGAAAACCAGCCATCATCTACACCAAAAACGAACTTCTCAGATATGAAATAGAGGAGAATTTCTATCTCGGCTACGAAGAGAGTGACGACGAGAATGCTTCGACCGTATTCATCAACTCCGGAGATATGAACATAGATGAGCTCAAAAGAGTGATAGACGACAAGATGAAGAGGCATAAAGAGGTGCTTTTCATCCCCCTTCTGAACGAATTCGACCTCACCCAGTCGCGAATATACGAACTCTCCAATATACGAAGCAACTTCATAAGCCTGCAAAACAGATTGAGAAGTCGATACAGAAGGGTTGTCAAATATGTCTTCGACTATATCTGCGTCATCGTCTCCCTTCCCCTGACACTCCCGCTGCTCGCTCTCATCGCCTATCTGATAAAGAGAGAGGAGCCCGAAGAGAGTGTGATTTTCAGACAGGAGAGGATAGGCAAGGGTGGAAGATTGTTTGTATGCTACAAATTCAGGACGATGAAGCTCGACAACGAAAAGATACTTGCCGACTATCTGCAAAGCTATCCGCAGGAGGCACTATATTACGAGAAGTATCACAAACTCAGAAACGACCCGAGAGTTACAGAAATAGGGAGAGTGCTCAGAAGTACTTCGCTCGATGAACTCCCTCAGCTTCTGAATGTGATGAGGGGAGAGATGAGCCTTGTCGGACCCAGACCCTATCTCCCGGCCGAAGAGAAGAAGATGAACGGCTATTTGGAGTTCATAACCAGCGTCAGACCTGGTATCACCGGCCTGTGGCAGGTAAGCGGCAGGAGTGAAACGGATTTCGAGGAGAGGGTCGAGACCGATATATGGTATATAAGAAACTGGAATCTCTGGCTCGATATAGTGGTTTTGCTAAAAACGATAAAGGTCGTACTGACCAGAAGCGGTGCCTATTGATAGAAGAGAGGGGAGGATACTATGCCTATAGAGATTGTCAGCGCCGATATCACTCGGCTTGAGAGTTGTGCCGTAGTCAATGCGGCCAATTCGTCGCTCATGGGTGGCGGAGGGGTGGATGGTGCCATTCACGCCGCGGCGGGAGAGAGCTTGGCCGAAGAGTGCAGACGCATCAGAAAAGAGAGATATCCCGACGGCCTGCCCACGGGAGAGGCGGTCGCCACGGGGGCGGGTGATATGAAGGCCAAATATATCATCCATACGGTAGGCCCCATATGGGGACGCTGTGCCAAGCAGTGCGACACTCTGCTCGAAAACTCCTATCTCAACTCCATGAAGCTCGCCTACGAACTCGGATGCAGGGAGATAGCTTTCCCCGCAATCTCCACGGGGATATACTCCTTCCCCGCAGAGAGGGCCGCGAGGATAGCGTATGGCAGTGCGCTGAACTTTCTGGCCCGACATCCCGATATGAGGGTGATATTCGTCTTTCATGGAGAGAGAAACAGGGAAATTTTTGAAAAGGCCAACGCTCTATAGAGAGGATACTTCACCCTTCGGCCACAGCCCGACTCACAAAAAGAGTCGGACGGGCCTGGCATGGGGGATTATCTATGCGAACCTACCCACCCGACAATCTGCTCGGCCGAGAGCGCTCCGCTTATCCTGTCTCTTTCCATCCCCTTTTCGAAGAGTATCATCGTGGGAATGGAACGGATGGCGTATCGCGCTCCAAGCTCTCCATTCTCTTCGGTATTTACCTTGAGAAACTGCGCTCTCATAGCCATATTCGCCGCGGCCTGCGAAAAGGCAGGTGCCATCATTCGGCACGGCCCGCACCAGGGAGCCCAGAAATCGACCACTATCGGCAAATCACTGTTTCGCAGGAAATGCGCGAATTTCTCACCATCTACCTCCACGGGAAAATTTTCCAATAGAGATTTTTTACAATAGCCACAGTTGGCCTTTTTGTAGTGATCTTTTTTGGGTACCCTGTTCGTTTTCAGGCAGTGCGGACAGACAATATTGATATTTTCCACCTCTTCACCTCCTTTTTTGGCTTAATTATATCCTAAAGAGTAGGATGGATTTGCCACCTCGATTCTTATCTCTATTTGAATCCTCGGAGGATAACGACTTCTTTCACTGGTAAAATTTTGCATAGAGCAACGGCTAAATTTAGCCATTGCGAGATGGAGTCCGAAAACAAAAGAGGTTGAAGGCTTCAGTCCTGTACAGATGGTAGATGGACTTTCGCTTTCCATCTCGATGGCGAGTTCTATGGACTCCAACGCCAAATCCGCGACTAAAGTCGCGGCCCCAAGTAGATGAACTTCTTCATTTCAAAGCGA
>CAJXJF010000028.1 GCA_913054475.1 uncultured Nitratifractor sp. | reverse complement strand
TCGTCCTATCGCAAAACGGCAGAAAGACCGAACTGGCCACCCCGGAATATCTCGAGGCCCGTAGAGAGCTCTCTCACGGAAAAAGATAGAAGAACTTTTACTATTTTTTGCGAAGCTCTTGAAGCCCGAGAGCTTTGTAGAGCTTTTGGATATTCCTCTTTTTGCCTCTATCTATATCGGATTTCAAAGAGAAGAATTGCTTTCTATTTATCTCCTTCCTGCCTTCGATAGAAGAGTTCTCTTCCGTGCTCTTTTTTGTTTTTGTCGAGATGGATAGATTGTTATCTGCCGATTCTTTATCTGTGTTCTCCTTCTCTGTTGTGTCTATCTTGACCGAAAGAGAGCTGTTGTTCTCTTTTGACTCCTTCTCGGTTTTTGCAAGAGGAGGCGTGTCATCTTCTTTTACTTTGCTCATCTTCTTTGAAGAGATATTGTCTTCTTTCTCCTCTATGTCTATCTTGACCGAAAGAGAGCTGTTGTTCTCTTTTGACTCCTTCTCGGTTTTTGCAAGAGGAGGCGTGTCATTTTCTTTTACTTTATCTGCCTTCTTCGAGCGATTAGCTTTTTTCTTTTTGGCTGAAGTTTTGGTAGCTTTGACTCTCTTTTTCGAACTTTTTTCACTTTGCAAATCGCTGTTTTTATCCTCTTTGCAAGTAGCTTTTTTTGCCTTTTCGGTCTTTATCAGTGCATATTTGTAGTTCTCCAACTGATATTTGTCGTAGCCATATATGTCACCTCTGAAATTCAGGTTGCCATAGTCATCCACAAAAGCGGTCAGATATACGATGTCTACCGGAATTTTATGCTTTAGCACGACAGTTTTCTTCTTCCTTGTTTTCAGCAGCGCCATAAGCTCGTCCACATCTATATTGTCGTTGTAGAGTGATAGTGCCTTGAGCATCTCTCTGGGTTTTTGTATCCTCATACAGCCGTGACTGAAAGCTCTGACATTTCTGAAAAAGAGTTTTTTGGTAGGGGTGTCGTGTATATATACCGAGTAGTGGTTGGGAAAAAGAAACTTTATTTTGCCAAGGGCATTGGATGTGCCCGGAAGCTGCATGAAGTAGTAGGGGATATGCTTCTTCTTAGACCTATATCGAGCCCAATTTATACTACCTGGGTCCACTCTGGGAGAATCTTCGTCCCATGTTTTGTGCAGATATTTCCCTCTCCTCTCATAATAGTATGGATCTCTTATGAGATGCTTCAGCATCTCCTGCTTCACTATACTCTCTGGAATTTTCCAGTAGGGGTTGACTATGAGATACTCCATCCTGTCATGAAAAGAGGGGGTGGGATGGTCCGGTTTTCCCGTTATGACCCTCATAGTATCCACCAGATGCTTCCCGTCATAGAAGTAGAGTCTGAATGCGGGTATATTCAACTCTATTCTAACATCCTCCTGTTTGCGATAGAGCCATTTGATTCTGTCGAGATTGAGTCTTATCTTGTCTATCAGGCTTTCGATCGGAAGACTTAGCTCCCTCCAAGTCTCTCTATCGATATTGTAGTCTCCCTTCAGGCCGTGTCTGAGCTTGAATCTTTTTATCCCGACTTGTAGGCATTTGTCATATACGGGCGACTCCATATCGACACCCTCTTTACATTCGTACAAATCACCCACAAGCGCCAACCTCTTTCTTATGAGAGGAATCGCTCTATTGCTGTGGCCGGGTTTGATTTTTCTATATTTCGGGAGTTTTTGCCAGCCTCCCCTCTCGTAGATATCGAGATATTTCAGCAAATAACGCTTTAGCGCTGCATATTTGAAGCGCTTGGGCTCCGTCTTTTCGAATATAGTCTCGAAGTCGTCCTTCGTTACGGCATCTACCAACAAAGAGTGGGGAGAGTAGCCGCAATGGTATCTGTCCCATCCGACCTGAGCATTGTATTTTTCGGCCAATTCCGCCTTCTTTTCATCGAAGCTCTTCCAGTCTATCCCCCCATAGAGAAGATAGTCGATATATTTTTCGTAAAGCAACGCCGTGCGTATTTCCGTATCAACCTTTTCTTGTATCGTGGATTTGCGAGAGTAGAGATTGTCCAGGTCTCTCTTGAGCTTAGAACACTCCTTGTACAAGGACATACTCTTGACGATAGTCTCATCCCTTTTGATATGCTCGAGCAAAAGCTTGGTGAATTTCGTAGGCTCTTTTCTACCCACCCATACCGGCACATAGCAGAGCTCGGCATAGAGCTTCTCGAGAAAAGCGTTTTTGGCCGCCTTTACCCTCTTCTCCAGAACAGAAGAGAGTTTATCTACAAATCTCGTTTCGGAAGATGCACTGGCGAGTCCGAAGAAGGACTCTGCATCCGCATACAAAAAAGCCGAAGGAAAATATATCGACACCACTATGAAAAAAACAAAAACTTTTAGCATCCGAATTACCCCACTACTTAATAATTTGCCGCGATAATTATATCCCAACTTTTGTCATACTCATAGATAGTTGCACACTACAAGCGCAAGAAAGAGAAAGCCGAGATATCCGTTTACGGTGAAGAATGCCCTATCTATCTGCGTAAAGTCTCTATGTACCAAGTAGTGCTCATACGAAAGCATAAGTGCCGAAAAGAGTACCGCACTCTTGCCGCAGGCTCCCATATTGGCATATGACACGAAGAGTGCCCAGAAAAATATGGTCACGATATGGAAAATGAATGCCAGAGTAAGGGTCTTTCTTGCACCCAGACGAGAAGGTATGGAATGAAGCCCATGCTCCCTGTCGAACTCCATATCCTGCAGACTATATAGCAGGTCGAAACCCGCCACCCAGAATACCACCCCCAGAGAGAGCCATACGGACCAGAGGGTAATGGCTTGAGAGACAGCCACAACTCCGGCTATGGGAGCGAGTCCGAGAGATATGCCGAGGACGATATGTGCCAGTGCCGAAAAACGCTTGAAAAGTGTATATGCCCCCAATACCAGAAGTATAGGTATGGAGAGTTTGAATGCCAAATCATTTATCATCCATGCTACCGCTATGAAAAGAAGAGCATTGAGAGTGCTGAAGAGGAGTATCTCCTTCGGATTCGCCCTCCCGTCCACGGAGGGTCTGCCTCTGGTCCTCGGATTGAGAGCGTCTATATCTCTGTCGAGATACCTATTGATGCCCATGGCGAAGTTTCTTGCGCTGAGTGCCGCCAGCAATCCGAGCAGAAGAAGTCTCCACCCAAACCAACCCTCTGCAGCCACAATCATAGCTATAAAGATAAAGGGAAGAGAGAAGACGGAGTGCTTGAACATAACCAGTTCCGAAAATATCTTCGCCTTGGCCGACAACGCCGAAAAGATGGAGATTTGTCTATCCATTCCCACTCATCTCCTGAGAAGAAAAACCCTCTTTCAGGGAGTTGTACAAAACATTTCTGAGTACAAATACGAGCAATATGGTAATAATGGCTACAATAGCGGCAAAGGCGTAGAGTATCTCGTTTAGCACCTTCTGCTTTAGATAAATCATATTGTATATCGAAAACTT
Organism: uncultured Nitratifractor sp.; assembly: GCA_913054475.1. Classification (GTDB taxonomy): domain Bacteria; phylum Campylobacterota; class Campylobacteria; order Campylobacterales; family Sulfurovaceae; genus Nitratifractor. The sequence goes on along the minus strand of CAJXJF010000028.1, from coordinate 18,631 downwards.
TATAGAACGAAGAATTTTATGACACTTGTAGAGATTGTCTCTATCACTATGCCCTTGCAACTCTCCTTGCCAACATTTTTCGAATTTGGAAAATGCCTCCTCTACCGTCTCGCTTCCCACATAGAATCTCGGCCTCTTCCGAGAGTGGAACCACGGTGCTATTCTCTTGACAGTCTTATTGATGTTCTGTTTATTTTCTGTGCGCACCGTTGCATTTCTTTCGACCGTATATGATATGAGATCGCTCTCGAGCAAGCCTACAGAGAAAGCGATTTTCGTGTCACTCTCGACCCTCTTTGTGTATTGATAAAGCAAATAGGTGCCTATCGGCAAAAGAAGTATTGCAAAATATAGCGATGCAAAAGCTTTGTACGCCCTCCAGATACTCTTCATCCATTCTCCTTTTCAAAATTTATAATATTTCCTCTTTGCTGTAGCTTCGGTTGAGAATATGCAACAAAGAGGAAAGGTGCTTCGCCTCTCGTAGAGAGAGACGAAGTAAAGGTTGTTCAATAGGTAACATTGGTACCATGAAGTATCATCGGGAATGGCTCTGAATCTATCAGTCTTCTCAATAATGAACATTTCGAATCGGCAGAGCCGTTGCCGTAATCGATAGTCAAGGTCTCCTTTCTTGTGGCGGGATCCTTTATCTCGAATATCAGACAATTATCCATATTTCCCTCCTTGACTTCGATTTTGTAATTTCCCGTGTCCGTAGCCTCCCCGGTATTGACAAGATTGGCAAAACCAGCAGACATTGCCGCTATATGGGGCTGGGTCTTTCCATTGGCCAACGCATATGCCGCTATCTCGTTTACTCCAGTAATTATGTTTTGGGCCTTTACGGAAATTAGAGCATCCGTTCTCGTGGCAGCCAATCTTGGTATGGAGATACTCGCCAATATTGCTATGAGCAGAATAACGAATATCAACTCTATTGTCGTAAAGCCTTTTCTATTCAAGCCTATGCGCATACTCCTCTCTCTCCTCCTTGCTTATTCGTGCAGCTCTCTTTCGGGATTGTACAATCCGCACTACACCTCTCTTGTCGAGGTCCGCTTTTATACTCCCGCTCTCTTTTGGGATACGCTCTCCGTCGGTGCAATCAACTTTTGGGTAACTGCACCCCGAATATTATAGTATAATTTTCAGATAAATTAGTTTTGGAGGTGGGAAAAATGAAAAGAGCCCAGATGAAAGCGGCATTTACCATAATCGAATTGGTTTTCGTAATTGTGGTGATAGGAATCTTGTCGGCTATCGCCATACCGAAATTCGCGGCGACCAGAGACGATGCGATAATAAGCAAAGCCAGAAATACGGTGGCTTCGATCAGGGCGGGACTGGCCACCTATAGGCAGAAAAATATCCTGAGGGGAAATTTCACTCCGATAGAGAAGATAGACAACAATATTTTGGAGTATGGTCTCAAGATATGTGAAGGCTCACAGAAGAACTGCTGGGAGGAAGACAACAGCTCCTCTCCTGTGAAATATACCTTCAAGATGCCAGATGGAACGAGTGTGGAGTTCAAGCTCGAAAACAACAGATTCGAATGCTCCAATCCCTCCCAAGAGGGATGCAAACTCCTGACGAGATGAAAGTGTCACGAAAACTTCACCTCGTCAGCTTGGGCTGCAGCAAAAATCTCGTCGATAGTGAAGTGATGCTCGGAAGGCTTAGGGAATACGAACTTACCGACGATGCCGGCGAGGCGGATCTGCTTATTGTCAATACATGTGGCTTCATAGAGTCTGCCAAGAGTGAAAGCATATCGACCATTCTGGAGCTTCATGAGCAAAGAAAGTCCGACTCCCTGTTGGTGGTCAGCGGCTGTCTGAGCGAAAGATACAAGGATACACTTGCCGAAGAGTTACCAGAGGTCGATCTCTTTACAGGAGTGGGAGACTATGAGCGTATAGATGAGCTCATATCTTCCAAGAAGAGCAGTTTCTCTGCGGAGGTCTATCTCCTGAATGAAAACTCTGCGCGGGTAATAACCGGCTCGAACTATCACGCCTATATCAAACTTGCCGAAGGCTGCAATCAGAACTGCTCTTTCTGCGCGATACCTAGTTTCAAGGGGCGACTCAAATCCAGAAGCATCGACTCTATCACCGCCGAGATTTCCAGACTTGTACGCAAGGGGTTTTACGACTTCTCCTTCATCAGTCAGGATAGTTCGAGCTATGGCAGGGATATCGGGATGAGAGAGGGGCTCGTCGAACTTATAGAGGCGGTGGAGCGGATAGAGGGAGTGCGAAGTGCGAGAATACTCTATCTCTACCCCTCGACCACCACGATGGCCATGATAGATGCAATCGCCGATTCGGATATCTTCCATACATATTACGATATGCCCATACAGCATATAGACGATGGAATGCTCAAGGTGATGAAGCGGGGATTCGGAGAGAGAAAGACCATGGAGCTTCTCGAAGCAATGCGTCTGAAAAGAGACTCTTTCGTGCGTACCTCCGTCATAGCGGGGCATCCCGGCGAAAGCGAAGAGGCTTTCGACAAACTCTGCCGCTTTCTCGACTCTTTCGGTTTCGACAGAATCAATGTATTCGCCTATTCCAACGAAGAGAATACGGCCGCTTTCGATATGCCGCAACTCGATGACGGGCTCATAGAGAGTCGCACACAAACTCTCGCCGAGATAGCTGAAAACTCCATCTCCAAATCTCTGGAAAGGATGGTGGGCAAGGAGCTGGACTTGGCTATCGACGGAGAGAGTGGGGAGCATGAATATCTACTCTCGGCGAGACCTCTACAGTGGGCTCCAGAGATAGACGGAGAGGTGCTGGTAAACGACAGTGGCGAGCTAAAGATGGAGGTGGGTGCGCTCTATAGGGCGAAAATCACCCAGAAGGCGGACAGCTATCTTCTATCTACAATACTGAAGCGTCTCTTATAGGGCGCTCTTTCGAAAAATCTGGATATTTATAGTGTCATGGCTCGATTTTTGACGGAAGATATCGAGATACTCTTGAGAGAGGGGAGGAATCTTCTCGCCTTTTCCGCGGGAGTGGATTCGAGCGCACTCTTTCATATCCTTCTGGAGGCCGGTATCGATTTCGACATGGCTTTCGTAAACTACGGCCTGCGCCAACAGGCAAAAGAGGAGGAGGAGTACGCAAAAAGGCTCGCCCGCAGCCACGGCAAAAAACTCTATTGTACGAATGCCCCCCGTTTCGGGAGCAATTTCGAAGCCAAGGCGGGAAGATTCCGTTACAACTTTTTCGAAGAGTTGATAGAGTCGCACGGCTACGACAGGCTCCTTACTGCCCATCAACTCAACGACCGTCTGGAGTGGTTCTTCATGAGGATGGTGAGGGGGGCCGGTACGGTAGAGTTGGCAGGAATGGCACAGAGCGACGAAAGAATCACGAAGAGCGGCAGAAGATATCTGAGAGTCAAACCCCTTCTGAGATATGAGAAGAGGGAGCTTCTGGACTATCTCGAAGAGAGAGGATACAGCTACTATATCGACGAAAGCAACTTTTGCGACAGCTATGAGAGAAACAGATTCAGAGAGCGATACGGCAATCCGCTTATAGAGGAGTACGGAGAGGGGATTTTACGGACGCTGGAGTATCTCGACAGAGACAGAAAGCTCATTCGTTCTCTATATTCGGATATCTACGACAATACAGAGATGAAGATAGTTTTCATGAAAGAGGAGACGATAGCCGACAGGGCCTGTGACGATGCGCTCAAGCGCTCGGGCTATCTTATGAGTATGGCCGAAAGAGAGGAGGTGCTACGCAAAGAGAGTCTGGTCGTTGGTAGGAGATGGTCGGTGGAGAGAAGAGGCGGCTATCTCTTCGTCGCTCCATATATACAAGGGCTCGAAGTGCCAAAGGATTTCAGAGAGAGATGCCGTATTCTCGCAATACCCCCGAAAACCAGAAAATATCTCTATGCCAGAGGGATAGAGCCCGAATCGATAGGGCGAATACTCAATAGATAGATCGTAATGACTCTTCGTGGCACTTTGCTTATACAAAGAGTGAATATTTTGATATTTTTTGCAAAGATATAAAGTTTGTTTAATCTTGGAGTGGTTATAATTTCGCACTTCTATGTTGTGGGCCCTTAGCTCAGCTGGGAGAGCGCTTCGCTGGCAGCGAAGAGGTCACCGGTTCGATCCCGGTAGGGTCCACCATTTTCACTATCTTCTTTATTATAGTCTCCGATTTATTCGATCTTAAAGTTTATAAAAATTGATTTTGGTCGATTTTGCGATATTTACAATCTCTATCGTTTTCAAATCAGAGTATAATCAACAAAACAATAACGAAGGATTATCCATGAAGAGAGTGCTTTTTGCTCTTTTTCCGCTCATTCTCTATCTGGGCGGTTGTGGTTTTACGGAGCCTATGGCAAAAGATATTCAAGAGAAGAGCTCCCAGGCGGAGATATCCGTTGTATCCGAAAAGGATATCGGCAGAATGCTCATGATAGGTTTTTTCGGAACGAGTGCCAAGAGAGATAGCGATATCTGCAAGACGATACGCAGATACGATCTGGGCGGGGTGATACTTTTCGACAAAGACCCGACGGATGCGAAGAGAGCCAAAAATATTCGCACTCCGCAACAGCTCGCCACTCTTGTAAGAGAGCTACAGGCCTGCTCCGAAAGGGGAGATCTGCTCATAGCTGTGGATCAGGAGGGGGGACTCGTACAGAGGTTGAAGGCCGAATATGGCTTCTATGGAAACTTTCCAAAGGCTTCGGAGGTGGCCAAAAGAGGAGAGGCGTATGCCGAAAAGATATATGCCGCAATGGCAGGGGAGTTGAGCGTGGCAGGGATAGATATCAATCTCGCTCCGGTGGTGGATCTTGCCATAAACCCCAAAAATAGAGTTATATACGCTCTGGGAAGATCCTATGGCAAAGATCCCCGTGTAGTCGCCCGTTACGCTTCCATATTTATCCGGAAGATGCACGAAAAGGGAGTGTTGACCTCCCTGAAACACTTCCCTGGTCACGGCTCTTCACTCGGAGATACCCATAAAGGTTTCGTCGATGTAAGCAGACAGTGGAGAGAGGAGGAGCTCTCCGTATATAGGATACTTTTCGCTCAAAGCTCGGTGGATAGTGTCATGGTGGCTCATATCTTCAACAAGAAACTCGACGAGAAGTACCCCGCAAGTCTGTCGTACAAAATCGTTACGGGATTGCTTAGAGAGAGAATGGGCTATGACGGAGTGGTAATTAGCGATGATTTGCAGATGAATGCCATAAGGAGACACTATAGCCTGAAAGATACGCTCAGACTCGCCATAAATGCAGGAGACGACATACTGCTTTTTGCCAATCAGCTTCCTCGAAAGGATATGCTTACGGCAGGAAGGATTGTTGGCGAGATAGAAGAGCTTGTAAGAGAGGGCAAAATAGATGCCAAAAAGATTGCGCAGGCAAATGCGAGGGTGATGAGATTGAAGAGAAGAGTCGAGAAGCTTTACACTCATGGCAGATAATCCGAAGAGAAAAATCGGATTTGAATTTTTATGCTGTCGCAGGGCTTGTCGTCGAAAGAGATGCGTTGAAGTATAGGGTTAGGCAGAGCTATCATTGCTATTGGCCTTGGTAGTGCACTTGGCTTAGAGCTTCGATTTGCACGATGGAGAAAATCTTTTTCTTCGATATAAAGGCGAAAAAAGTTGGGTTTTTCATGGGGGTAAAGTGAAATCTTTCCTTCCAAAAAGGAAATAAAGTGTAAAAAAACTGCTCTTTTTGGAACTTTTTAATCTCCCATAGAGGGAGAGAGAAGTATAATTCCGTCTCCAAATTTTATGTAGGAGTAATCCTACGAGTTCTTTACAAGGGAAATTATGGAAAAAATCAGATTGAAGCTTAAAGCTTATGATCACCGCGTTTTGGATAGATCGGTGGCTGCTATAGTAGATGCAGTCAGAAGAACCGGCGCAGAGCTGAGAGGGCCCATTCCCATGCCCACGAAGATCAAGCGCTACACTGTGCTTCGCTCTCCGCATATCAACAAAGATAGCCGTGAGCAGTTCGAGATTCGCATACATGCCCGTATGATAGATATCGTTTCGGCTACACCCGATACGATCGATTCTCTTATGAAGCTGGATCTCGCACCCGAAGTGGAAGTAGAAATCCGCTCGATGGACAAATAAGGAGTAACGGATGGAATTTATCGTAGAGAAAATCGGTATGAGCCGAACGATCGATGTACCCAGCGTTCCCGTTACACTTTTGAAGGTAGTCGAGACCAAAGTGTGCGAGGTGCGCGAAGACGGTAAGGCTCTTGTGGCATACAACAGCAGCAAGAAGATCAACAAAGCCATCGAAGGTCAGCAGAAGAAATACAGTATTTCGAAAGAGTTCAACAAATTTATGACAATCGAAGTGGCCGAAGGTACCGAAGCTGGAGATCTCGATACCGCAGCTCTTGCCGAAGCGAAAGTGGTCAAGACCAGTTTCAGAAGCAAAGGTAGAGGATTCAGCGGTGTCATCAAGAGACACGGATTCGCAGGCGGACCCGGTGCGCACGGCTCCCGTTTCCATAGAGCACCCGGTTCCATCGGTATGTGTGAATGGCCCGGAAGAGTGCAGCCCGGACAGAAGATGCCCGGACACTACGGCAACAGCAAAAATACGGTTAAAAACGAAGTTATCTCTTTCGATGCGGAAAACGGAATTCTGGTACTCAAGGGAGCAGTTCCCGGTCATAGAGGTGCCAGAGGATTGGTAAGGATTGTCAAATGAGTAATGCAACAGTGATCAAAACGACGGATCTGCCCCAGAGCTTTCTGGAGGTACATCCCCATAACCTCTATCTATACTGTAAGGCTTATGCGGCAGGCTTGCGCGCAAATACGGCTCAGACCAAAAACCGCTCCGCGGTCAGCGGCGGAGGCAAAAAGCCTTTCTCACAAAAAGGCGGCGGACGGGCTCGTCAGGGCTCTATAAGAGCACCTCACTACAGAGGGGGCGGTGTAGTATTCGGTCCTTCTGTGGAGCGCAACTATACACAGAAGGTGAACAAGAAGCAGAAGAGACTCGCACTCATGCACGCACTTGCCGAAAAGGCGGCGAACGAGAAACTCTTCGTAGTCGAGAGTGTGGCTATCGAGTCCGGCAAGACGAAAGATGCGAAAGCTTTTGTCGATAGTTTCGCTCAGCGTGACCTCCTGATAGTCAAAGAGATGATCGACGAGAAGAGTTTCCTGGCGTTCAGAAATCTGCAGGAAGCCTATCTGATAGAAGAGAACGAGCTCAATGGATATCTCGCAGCAGCCTATCACGCTATCGTGATCGAGAAAGCCGTTTGGGAAAAATTGACGAAAGAGAGTTGAGATGGCAGATATTACAGATATTAAAGCGATTATCTATACGGAGAAGACACTTGGACTTCAGGAAGAGGGTGTGATTGTCGTTCAGACCTCTCCCCGTATGACCAAGAACGGTCTGAAGGAAGTATTCAAAGAGTACTTCGGTATAAAGCCATTGAGAGTGAACTCTATGCGTGTCAATGGTAAGGTGAAGCGTTTCAAGGGTATCGAAGGCAAAAGAGCCGACAGCAAGAAGTTCTATGTAAAACTTCCTGAAGATGCCAAGATAGAAAGCTTAGCGGTATAAGGGGAAGCAATGGCAATCAAAACATTCAAACCGACCACTCCTTCGCGTCGTTTCCTTACGACGCTCGAGAGTGGCGATATAACGGCGAAGGCAAGTGTAAGAAGTCTGCTGAAGAAGCTGCCCCGTCATGCGGGCCGCAACTGCTACGGTAGAATCACCTCCAGACACAAAGAGGCAGGAGCGAAGAAACTCTACCGAATCATCGACTTCAAGAGAAACAAATTCGCAATTGAGGGCAGGGTGGCGACAGTGGAGTACGACCCGTACAGAAACTGCCGTATCTGTCTGGTGAACTATGTGGACGGAGAGAAGCGCTATATCCTCCAGCCCAAAGGCCTGAAGGTGGGCGATGTCGTTATGGCTGCCGAAGCCGGACTCGACATAAAGCCCGGTAACGCGATGAAGCTCAAGAATATTCCCGTCGGTACGCTCGTACACAATATCGAGATGAATCCCGGACAGGGAGGCAAGATAGCCAGAAGTGCAGGCGGTTACGCTCAGATTATGGGTCGTGACGGCAAATATGTATCTCTGAGACTCCCCTCCGGTGAGATGAGATACATACTCGGAGAGTGTATGGCCACTGTGGGTACCATAGGCAACGAAGACTACTCCAATATGGTAATCGGTAAAGCCGGTCGTAACAGACACAGAGGTATCCGCCCTCAGACCAGAGGTTCGGCGATGAACCCGATCGACCACCCACACGGAGGTGGTGAAGGTAAAACCAACTCCGGAAGACATCCTGTCACTCCATGGGGTATGCCTACCAAGGGATACAAGACACGCAGGAAGAAGGCCAGCGACAAGTTGATCATCTCTAGAAAAAAGAAAAAGTAAGGGGAAGCTAAATGGCTAGATCATTGAAAAAAGGTCCCTTCATCGACGACCATCTGATGAAGAAGGTACTCAAGGCTAAGGAAGAGGGTTCCAACAAGCCCATCAAAACATGGTCCAGACGCTCGATCATCTTCCCCGAGATGATCGGTCTGACCATAAATGTACACAACGGCCGTCAGTTCGTTCCCGTATATATTACGGAAAACCATGTCGGATACAAGCTCGGTGAGTTCGCTCCGACGCGTACATTCAAAGGACACAAAGGCAGTGTCCAGAAGAAGGTGAAGTAAGATGAGCAAAGCACTATTGAGATATGTGAGAGTCTCTCCTACGAAAGCGAGACTCGTGGCACGGGAAGTGCAGGGAATGAATGCGGAGGAGGCGATAGCCGCTCTGGAGTTCATGCCGAACAAAGCTGCCGGAATCATAAGCAAGGTTATCGCTTCGGCCGTAGCCAACGGAGACTATGAGCCCGAAGAGGTCGTCATCACTTCGTGCAGAGTCGACAAGGCTGCCGTAATGAAGCGCTGGAGACCCAGGGCCAGAGGTACGGCTACGCGTATACTCAAGCCAACTTCACATATATATGTAGAAGTGGCCGAGGCACCCGCTAAAGCGGAGAAGAGTGCGAAAGCGGCGGCGAAAGCGGCGGCAGAGGCAAATACAGAGAACGGAAAGGAAGCTTAATATGGGTCAGAAAGTCAATCCAATCGGACTCAGACTGGGTATCAACCGAAACTGGGAGTCCCGCTGGTATCCCGCCAAGGACCGCTCTCCCAACTTCATCGCCGAAGATTACAAAATCAGAAAGTTCCTCAAAAAAGAGCTTTTCTATGCCGGTGTGAGTAATATCATTATCGAAAGAACGGTAAAGAAGATAAGAATCACTATCGTTACCGCTCGTCCTGGTATAATCATCGGTAAGCGTGGTGCGGATATAGAGAAACTCAAAGCCAGACTCCAGCAGATGCTCGGCAAGGATGTGGCTATCAATATCAGAGAAGAGAAGCGTCCTCAGGCTTCCGCACAGCTCGCTGCCGAAAATATCGCTACACAGCTCGAAAGAAGGGTCGCTTTCCGCCGCGCTATGAAAAAGGTGATACAAGGAGCTCTCAAGTCGGGCGCCAAAGGTATAAAGGTGCAGGTCGCAGGTCGTCTTGGCGGAGCCGAGATGGCGAGAACGGAGTGGTATCTCGAAGGTCGTGTACCTCTGCACACCCTGCGCGCCAAGATCGATTACGGTTTTGCCGAAGCTTTGACTACCTACGGAATCATCGGTGTCAAAGTGTGGATATTCAAGGGTGAAGTACTGCAAAAAGGTATACAGCCCGAGCCCAAAGAGAGCAAGGGCGGCAGAAGACCATCCAGAAGAAGAGGTGAATAATCATGTTGATGCCAAAAAGAACCAAATGGAGAAAACAGCAGAAGGGTCGCAACAGAGGCAAATCCTTCCGCGGTAATCGTATAGAGTTCGGTGAGTTTGCGATAAAGGCTACGGAAGCGGGAAGAATAGACTCACGACAGATAGAGTCCGCCCGTATCGCCATGACCCGTAAAGTCAGCCGTACGGGTAAGACTTGGATTCGTGTATTCCCGGACAAGCCGCTTACCAAAAAACCTCTCGAAACGAGAATGGGTAAAGGTAAAGGCGGTGTCGAGAAGTGGGTCATGAATATCAAGCCCGGCCGTATCATATTCGAAATGGCGGGTGTGAACGAGGAGCTGGCAAGAGCGGCGTTGACTCTGGCGTGCCACAAGCTTCCTTTCAAGACGAAAATAATTTCAAGGGAAGACAGCAATGAAATATACTGATTTGCAGGACAAGAGTGTCTCCGAGCTCGAGACACTGCTCAAAGAGAAGAAGCTCGAGGTCTTCACACTGAAAGCGAAACTCAAGACGATGCAGCTGACTAACACGAGCGAGCTGAGAGCGGCGAAAAAAGATGTCGCCAGAATCATGACAGCACTTACAGCTGCCAGATCGAAGTAAGGGGTGTAAGTATGCCAAAAAGAGTAATTTCCGGTACAGTTATAAAAAAAGCCGGTGACAAAACCGCTACGGTTCTGGTGGAGCGCAAAGTTCTGCACCCCAGATATCACAAAACAGTGAAGAGATTCAAGAAATATCTCGTACATGACGAGAGGAACGAGGTGAATGTAGGTGATGTGATAAGCGCCATCGAGTGCAGACCCATCTCCAGGAACAAGGCGTTCCGCCTTACCGAGATCCTCAAGAAAGGAGAGTCGTAATGATTCAGAGCTTTACACGCCTCAATGTCGCCGACAACAGCGGTGCCAAAGAGATCATGTGTATCAAGGTGCTGGGCGGTTCCAAGAGACGCTATGCATCTGTAGGTGATGTGATCGTGGCTTCCGTCAAGAAAGCTCTTCCCAACGGAAGAGTCAAGAAGGGAAAAGTGGTCAAGGCTGTGGTGGTTCGCACGAAGAAAGAGATACAGAGAGAGAACGGTTCTCTCATAAGATTCGACGACAACGCCGCAGTAATCATAGATGATAAGAAAGAGCCGATAGGGACCCGTATCTTCGGACCTGTCAGCCGTGAAACGCGATATGCCGGTTTCATGAAGATCGTCTCTCTCGCTCCGGAGGTATGGTAATGGCAAAGAAATTCAAGATAAAAAAGGGTGATCAGGTAGTGATCATAGCCGGAGACGACAAAGGCAAAGAGGGTGAAGTACTCAAAGTTCTCACCAAAAAGGATGCCGTAATAGTCGCCGGATGCAAAATAGCACGCAAGGCGGTCAAAGCGAGCGAGCAGAACAAAGAGGGCGGATTCGTGGAAAAGGAGATGCCCATACATATTTCCAATGTAAAGAAAGTTGAGGGCTGATAGATGAGCAGACTGAAAGAGAAATATGACAGCATCGTGCCTGCTCTGCGCCAAGAGCTGAGCATAGCCAATGTCATGCAGACTCCCAGACTCGAAAAGATCGTGATCAGTGTCGGTGCCGGTGAAGAGGGTAGAGACAGCAAGCTGATTCAGAATATGGCCGATACGATATCCCTGATAGCCGGACAGAAGGCCGTTATCACTCTCGCGAGAAAATCCGTAGCCGGATTCAAGGCGAGAGAGGGAGCTCCCAGCGGAATCAAGGTCACTCTCAGAGGTGAGAATATGTACAACTTCCTCGACAAGCTGATATCGATAGCTCTGCCGAGAGTGAAAGATTTCCGCGGAGTACCCAGAAACGGATTCGACGGACGCGGAAACTACAGCTTCGGACTCGACGAGCAGTTGATGTTTCCGGAAGTGGTCTATGACAACATTATGAAGACGCACGGTATGAATATTACGATAGTCACCAGTACCGAAGATGACAAAGAGGCGTTCGCCCTGCTCGAAAAGCTGGGTATGCCTTTCGCGAAAGGGAGAAAGTAATGGCAAAGAAATCTATGATCGCCAAGCAGAAGCGCAAGCCGAAGTTTGCCGTTCAGGCTTATACACGCTGTAACATATGCGGAAGACCCCACTCTGTCTACAGAGATTTCGGAATCTGCCGTGTATGTCTGAGAAAGATGGCCTCCGAAGGTCAGATACCCGGCATGCGCAAAGCTAGCTGGTAATTAAGGAGTAAAAGATGATGACAGACATTATTGCAGACTCTCTTACTCGAATAAGAAACGCTGCACAAAGAAGACTCGAGACCACGGAGCTTATCCATTCGAAGATGATCGAAGCTATTGTTTCTATTCTTGTAGATAAGGGTTATCTCGAAAGCTTTTCGGTCAATGAAGAGGGCAACAAGAAGAGTATCAAAGTGGTGCTCAAATATGACGACAACGGTAGAAGCGTAATCAATGAAATTAAGAAAATCTCCAAGCCCGGAAGAAGAATCTACAAGGGTAGAGAAGATATCAAGCGTTTCAAAAACGGTTACGGCACAATGATAGTCTCCACGAGTGCAGGCGTGCTTCCCAACGACGAAGCATACAAACGCGGCATCGGCGGCGAAGTCATATGCAGTATCTGGTAAGGGGGTAAGGATGTCAAGAGTAGGTAAACAACCTGTAGCAATACCCGGCGGTATAGAGGTGAAGCTCGAAGGTACGCAGATCGTCGCCGTAAAAGGCAAGCTCGAAAAGAGACTGGAGACCCACGGCAGAGTCAATATAGAGATCAGAGATAACGAAGTGGTATTCGCGCGCAAGGATGACAGCAAGCAGTCTTCCGCATTCTGGGGTACATACAGATCTCTTTTCAACAATATCATCATAGGGCTGGACAAGGGTTTCAGCAGGTCTCTGGAGATAAACGGAGTCGGTTATCGTGCCAACATCAACGGCAAAACGCTCGAACTCCAGCTCGGCTTTTCTCACCCTATAGCTTATGAGATACCCGAAGGTATAGATGTGAAAGTCGAAAAGAACATCATTACCATAAGCGGTACGGACAAGCAGCAGGTAGGACAGGTAGCTGCTGAAATCAGAGGATTCAGACCGCCCGAGCCATACAAAGGCAAAGGTGTCAAGTACACCGATGAAGTGATTATCAGAAAAGCCGGTAAAGCGGCAGGTAAGTAAGGAGCGTCGAAATGTTGAAAAGTATTCAGAAAAAGAAAAACAGAGTTTACGCTCAGAGAAAACGCAGAGTACGCGGAAAGATTCGCGGTACGGCGGAGTGCCCGAGAGTTACAGTCTTCCGCTCCAACAAACACTTCTACGCTCAGGCGATAAACGACGATGCGGCGCATACACTGGCATATGCGGACGGTTGCAAACTCGCAGTGCGCTCTACAAGAGAAGGTGCGCAGGCGGTAGCCGAAGATATGGCTGCCAAGCTCAAGGCTGCCGGAGTGGAGAAGATTGTTTTCGATCGAAACGGATATCTCTATCATGGTGTGGTGGCTGCATTTGCCGAAGGGCTCAGAGAAGCCGGCATCAAATTTTAAGGAAGCGTGAATGGAAAATATCAATAGAGAAGATTTCGAAGAAGCCATCGTTAATATCGGCAGGGTCACCAAGGTCGTAAAGGGCGGTCGTCGTTTCCGATTCACCGCTCTTGTGGTTATTGGTGATCGCAAGGGTACCGTAGGATACGGTTACGGTAAGGCCAAAGAGGTTCCCGACGCGATAAAGAAAGCTGTCGATGACGCTTTCAAGAATCTCGTTACGATAAAGGGGCTCAAAGGCACAACGATAGCTCATGATATAGAGCACAAGTACAACTCCAGCACAATCATACTCAGACCGGCGAGTGAAGGTACCGGAGCGATTGCCGGTGGTGCCGCTCGTCCGGTAATCGAACTTGCCGGAATCAAGGATGTAATAGCAAAATCTATCGGGTCGAACAACCCCAACAACCTGGTACGCTGCACTATAGAAGCGCTCTCCAGAATCAAAGGCTAAGGAGCTATCATGGGTTTGCACAATCTTCAACCGGCTCCCGGCTCTACACATAACGGTAAGCGTGTAGGTAGAGGTCAGGGTTCGGGAACGGGAAAGACGGCTGGAAGAGGCCAGAAGGGACAGAAGTCCAGAAGTGGTTACAACAGGAAGAGAGGATTCGAAGGCGGACAGCAGCCTCTCTATAAGAGACTGCCCAAAGTCGGTTTCACATCGAGAGTCGAAAAGCCCTATGTGATCAATGTCGATCGCATAAAGGCCGTAGCCGAACTCGAAGAGATTACAATCGAGACTATTCGCGGCGTACACAAGCTCGGCAAAAACATAACGAGGGTCAAGCTTATCGGAAGTGGTGCCAAAGAGCTCTCAGCCAGGATCAAGGATGATGCTGTCACTACCAGCAGGAAGTAGTCATGGGTAATGCTTTGACTCAGAAAATCCTGATTACACTCGGGTTTCTTTTCGCATACAGAGTTTTGGCATATATCCCCATCCCGGGGGTCGATCTTGGCGTCATCAAGAGCTTCTTCGATCAGAACGCCAACAATGCCCTCGGGCTCGCGAATATGTTCAGCGGAAACGCGATAAGAAGAATGAGTATAATATCTCTCGGCGTAATGCCATATATCACGGCTGCCATCGTGATGGAACTTCTCGCAGCCACATTCCCCTCTCTTGCGCAGATGAAAAAGGAACGAGATGGTATGCAGAAATATATGCAAATCATTCGTTACGGTACGATTTTCGTAACGGTAGTCCAAGCTGTCGGAGTCTCGATGGGGCTTGCGGCGATGAAGGGTGCGCATGGGCAGAGTGCCGTCATGATAGGAACTACCGAATTTACCGTGCTTGCGGTCTTTTCCATGCTTACGGGCACGATGCTACTGATGTGGTTTGGTGAGCAGATTACCCAAAAGGGAGTCGGAAACGGTATTTCGCTTATCATTTTCGCAGGTATCGTCTCGGGTATTCCAAGAGCTATAGGTACAACTGTCGCAGCGGTCAATTCCGGTACGATGAACTTCCTCGTGGTGCTGGCCATATTGGCGATAATGATAGTAACGATACTTGCTATTATCTATGTGGAGTTGGGAGAGAGAAGAATACCGATAAGCTATTCGCGAAAGACTATCATGCAGAATCAGCATAAGAGGGTCATGAACTATATACCGGTGAGAATCAACCTCTCAGGGGTAATTCCTCCAATCTTCGCGAGTGCGGTGCTGATGTTTCCGCTCACCCTTTTGCAGGCGAGTACGAACGAGGTGGTGACTTCCATTGCAGATATACTGCATCCGGGAGGTTTTGTGTACAATACGATAATATTCCTACTGGTCGTCTTCTTCGCCTTCTTCTACGCTTCGATAGCCTTCAATGCCAAGGATATCGCGGACAATCTGAAACGACAGGGCGGATTCATTCCCGGTGTCAGACCGGGAGAGAAGACGGCGGCGTTTTTGACGGAAGTGGCGAGTAGGCTTACGGTATGGGGCTCACTCTATCTTGCCATCGTATCGACGCTTCCCTTCATCCTTATCAACTGGATGGGTGCATCTTTCTACTTCGGTGGTACCGCGGTACTGATTGTCGTGCAGGTCGCACTCGATACCATGCGTAAGATAGAAGCTCAAAGAACGATGAACCAGTATGAAACACTCGGTAATGTGGGGCTCTGATGGCTATAGCTCTCAGAAAAGCCGCAGAGATTGAGAAGTTGCGCCGTGCAGGCGCAGTTGTCGGCAAGACACTCGAGTATCTGCAGGCGGAAGTCAAACCCGGTATGAGTCTGAAAGAGATAGATGCCATGGGTGAAGAGTTTCTGCGCAATCTTGGTGCGGAGCCCTCCTTCAAGGGCCTTTACGGTTTTCCCGCTGCTGTCTGTACTTCGGTCAACGAAGTTGTCATACACGGTGTACCTACGGACTATAGGGTGAAAGAGGGAGACATCCTCGGACTCGATATAGGTTCCAGACTCGAGGGCTACTATGGAGATGCGGCTATCACGATGGCGGTAGGAGAGATATCCGAAGCCGACGAAGAGCTGATTGCCTGTTCGAAAGATGCGCTCTATACGGCCATAGAGGAGATTAGAGAGGGGATGAGATTCAAGGAGTTGAGTGCTATTCTGGAGGATTTCATAATATCCAGAGGTTTCGTACCACTGCGCGACTATTGCGGACACGGTATAGGTACGAAACCTCATGACGAGCCCAATATTCCGAACTATCTCGAAGGCAAAGCCAAACAGGGTCCTAAAATCAAGAGAGGTATGGTCTTTTGCATAGAACCGATGGTATGCCACAAGAGCGGTAATCCCGTACTGCTCGAAGATGGATGGTCGGTTGTCAGCGAAGATGGGCTCAATGCAAGTCACTACGAACATCAGGTGGCCATTGTCGATGGCAGGGCGGAGATTCTGACCCTCCCGTAGCCCCGTGCCGCGGCTGTATATATCCAAATCCGCCAAGTGCGGATTTGTATGTGCACAGCACGAAAGCAAATCGTCAAAAGGATAAAGAGTTGGCAAAAGACGACGTAATTGAGATAGATGGAAAAGTTGTGGAGGCGCTTCCCAACGCTACATTCAGAGTGGAGCTCGACAATGGTCATATGGTGCTCTGTCATATAGCGGGAAAGATGCGTATGCACTACATCAAGATACTTCCCGGAGACAGGGTGAAAGTAGAGCTTACCCCATACAGTCTCGACAAAGGCCGTATCACTTTCCGCTACAAATAGTATTGTAGCAATTGGTATATCGGCAATAAATACAGTAATATTTAGATAAGCTTTAGATTGGAGATTCTGTTGGGATGGTACGCCCGACAGGATTCGAACCTGTGACCTTCTGAACCGCAATCAGATGCTCTATCCAGCTGAGCCACGGGCGCATTTAACAACTGCGCAATGATAGCGGAAATATTCTTATGTACATCTGAACATTCTCCAAAAGGAGAGACTTTCGCCTATATATGAGGATATCACTATTTAAGAGTATGGTGGCTATCATATAAAATGGATCCTATAGATTTTTTTTATGAAAACAGACCCCGAAACACTCTATTCTACCCGAGAAAACTCCGTTTGCCCAACGGATCCTTTATTCTTTACGGAGCTAGGGGTGTAGGAAAAACTGCCCTGATTCTGGATTATCTCGCCAGTATGAGGGAAGATTCCGTCCTCTATATAGATTGTCAAGACCCCATTTTCGCACTCGAAGAGATAGATATAGAAGAGATAGAAGAGTTTATAGCTACGGAGCGTATCGAGCTGCTCGTCCTCGACCACTGGTTCGATTCTTTTTTGAGCAGGATACCGAAATCCTGCAATACAGTAATAGTCTCCAGAGTTCTACCGAAGAATTTTGCGCTTCCAGCTTTCGAACTCTTCGCACTCGATTATGAGGAGTTTCTCACTTTCGATAGGGGGAATTCTCCTTCTCAGAGCTTCAGCCGCTTCCTCAAATCCGGAACACTCCCATCGATAAATTCTGTCAAGAGCTCTTCCGCTCTTTTGGCTTTAAGGGCTTTTTTCTATGAAAAATTCGATGAGCTCGAAAGTAGACTTCTGCTCATAATCGCCCGTTTCCATGGCAGAAGAGCCACAACGCATCAAATATACAGTAGCGCCAAAGAGTACTTTCGCATATCGAAAGACTGGACATACAAAACACTCAAGAATTTCGAAAATGAAAAAGTAGTCATACGCATAGAGGATCTACTCGATGGTGGTAGCAAAATATATATCTACGACTTCATCCTGAGTAGATATCTCAACCGGCATCAACCTTTTGCGGTAACCTTCGATGCAATGATTGCCATAGCCCTATATAAGCACGGCAAAGAGTTCGTGGGCTTTGGCAGCGGAGCATATCTTCTGAAATATTGCAATGAGCTTGTCATATCTTCTCCTTTCGAGTCAAAAGAGAGTCTTTTGAAAAAGATCGGGAATATCGTAAAAAAGTCGCAGATAGGCTTGTCAAAAATCTCCGTCGTAAGCGTATCCAATAGATACTCTGCCGAATACGAAGGAATAGCCATAGAGACTCTCCCTTATTATGAATGGAGCATTTTGAATGATTGATCTTAGATGAAGAACCTCTCTCCAGATGACTGCGGCACACACCGAAGAGAGGTGGGCTGCTATGTTCCCATCCTGACCCGCTGCCTTTCAACGGTGTTGCACAGGTCTGAAAAGAGGCGTCGTAATTGTATCCTAAAAAAATAATATTTGCAATATTGCTTTTTTCAAGCTTTTGGGTTATAATAGCGCTTCAACTTCATAGAGAGGTGTCCGAGCGGTCGAAGGAGCACGCCTGGAACGCGTGTGTAGCGCAAGCTACCGAGGGTTCGAATCCCTTCCTCTCTGCCAGATTCTCATAAAAAATTGCATTAATAGGTGTAGATGGTTTAATTCCCTTCCATGATGAATATGGGCATTCTCTTGGTTGTTCAGTGATAGGTTTTCTCTTGCAATATCTTTTCGAAGTTACTCAATCCGTAGAAATGGCTTTCATTTATATCCTTTGATTGGGTCTGCTTTGTTTTGTAACAAAAGGGGAGGCTCATTGAAGTT
This sequence comes from uncultured Nitratifractor sp., assembly GCA_913054475.1. GTDB lineage: Bacteria > Campylobacterota > Campylobacteria > Campylobacterales > Sulfurovaceae > Nitratifractor. The sequence continues at coordinate 229 of CAJXJF010000028.1, read as the reverse complement.
CATAGAGGCTAACTATCGTTTTGAAAAAAGAAGTTCATCTACATAGGCTGCAACTCCAGTTGCGCAATCAAGGGAGTATTCAAATTTCTGCTTCACCTGAAGAATGAAAGAGTTTAATTTCGATGAAGCTCTGGAGATGCTCAGGTAGGGATATCCCATGGATGGCAAAGACGAAGCACCCGCCCCCTTGATTAAAAGCTGGCCAAAGCAGCCCCAGAGGCTAAGATAG
>CAJXJF010000027.1 GCA_913054475.1 uncultured Nitratifractor sp. | reverse complement strand
GGAGTAGTAATGAACATACTTGCACTCTTTGCGCTTGTCGGGATCTCCTATGCCGTGTATCAAACGCTTACACACGATAGCAAAGTGAAACATGAGCATTGAGAAGGAGGCGCTCTCGGTAGGAGTGGATACGAGAGCATGAGCCGGCAGAAGCTCGCCGCCTCTTCCCTTCTCAACTATTTGGGGCGCTGCTTAGGGTGAGAGTCTGGTGTCGCCCTTGAGCATATCCACGATGGTCGTGGCGTAGGAGCCTTTGGGTAGATAGAAGGAGAGCTCGTAATGTGCCCTCTCTTCGATATATCTCCTCTCTATATCCTGCGGAAATATCCAGGCATAACGCCTCGAACCGCGGGCTATCTTTATCTCCTGTGAAAATCTCTCCTCCAGGGGTGCCGCACGCAGGGAGGCTCTCTTCATCTTCTTGCCGAATATGGGCCCTGTGGGAGAGATATCCGCAAGCAGAAATCTCCGTCTCTCTTCGTCGATATCCTCTACATGGAAGATTCGACCATACGGATAGTGCATCATGATATCTCCCTCGAGAAGTTTGAAGAACTGCTTCTGCCCGGAGACTCCCGTAAGCGTTCCTGTGGGGAGTTGGAGAATCTTTTCGCACTCTCTTTCGGAAAAATCCTCCAGAAGTCTGCCTATCTCGATACGGAGGCTCAGCCAGGAGTTGAAGAGGTAGCTCTGATAGGCGCTTACGAGAAATTCACTCATCTTTGCGTTTCTTGGTCTCTTTCTCCCCTCCGCTATATCCTTCCCCTCCAGCCAGTTATCCGAACTTCTGCCAAATCTCTGCATGCCGAAGTAGTTTGGAGAGCCATTCCTCTCTATCCAGTCGAGTACCGAATCTATCTTCTCTCTCTGGATGCCAAGAACCTTTTTGAACCTGAGCCTGAATCGATTCCCCTTCAGATGCCCGACTCTTATCTTGCTGTGGTGTCTGTAACTTTCGAGTATTTTGATTCTCTTGTCATCGAAAGTGGCGAGAGCCTTTTCGTATTTTGCCGGCAGAGATATATACTGGGTAGTCAGGGCATATTTGTCTTTCAGTCCGGCATAGCCTATCTCTCTCTTCGCTATCCCCAGAGAGGAGCTTAGAATATCGAGCATCTCCCATGTACTCAACTCCTTTTTGCGAATATGCAGAACCAGATGTTCACCTTCGCCGCTGAAGTCGTAGAGTGGAACTTCATGTACACTGAAATCTCTCGCAGAGGCTTTGAAGTGAAAGTCGTTGCTGTGTGAAAGCGGCATGAGCCAGCGGATACTCTTTTGCATATCAGGAGGCTCTCTTTTTTAGCAATACGCCGCATTCCATATGGGCAGTGTGGGGGAACTGGTCGAAGATGGCGGCTTCGACCACCTCATGGCCGCGAGAGAGAATAGCCAGGTCGCGCGCGAGAGTTTCGGGATTGCAGGAGATATATAGAATGTTCTGCATGGAGGAGGCGAGATCGAGGGTGGCTTCGTCCAGACCGGCACGGGGAGGGTCGACGAGTATGGTTTTGAAATCGTACTCTTCTAGGGCGATATCCTTCATCCTTCTGAACTCTCTGCGTTTTTCGATAGCCTCTGTCATCTCGAGCGAACTCATTCTGATGAACTCTATATTCTTTACAGAGTTGAGGGCGGAGTTCTCTTTGGCGGCTCTGATGGAGTTTTTGCTTATTTCGGTAGCCAGAACTTTGTCGAAATTCCCGGCCAGAGGGATAGTGAAGTTGCCCAATCCGCAGTAGGCTTCGAGCAGGTCGGAGCCTATATCGGCACTCACTCTCTTCGCCCAGGAGATCATCATGGTGTTGACAAAGGGATTGGGCTGGGTAAAGCCCCCTTCGTAGTGGCGATAGATATACTCCCGCCCCTCTATCTCGAGTCTCTCCGTGACATAATCTTTTTCCAGTACGATTTTCTGCTTCCTGCTTCTTCCTATAATGCCTACTCCAAGCCTTGCTGCCAGAGCTTCGGCTCTCTTTCTCCACTCTGTCTGCAGCTTTCTGTGGTAGAGCATACTGACGAGCGTCTCTCCGGCAGTGCCGGAGAGAAACTCTATAGCGAAAAGTTTTTTTCGCAACTCTTCATCATACCCGATACTCTCCATGAGAGCCCCCATCACTTCGGCTATAGGCTCTATGACTTTGGGACAGCTCCCTATTTTCACCACCCCTTTCGTACCTGCTCTATTCATGGCATAGCTGCATCCCTCTTCGTCGTGCCATACACGAAACTCCGCCCGCGCCCTGTAGTGACTCTGCGGTGACGGGAATATCTCCGTTTCCGTATCGATATACTTTCCCAACAGTCTGTCGAAGTTCTCTTTTTTGTATTCGAGCTGGCTTCTGTAATCCATATCGTAGAGAGTACAGCTTCCACACTCTCCGAAATATCTACACTCCATATCACGACCCTTCCATCGGCGGCTTGCTTTTGCGAAATATTTTCGATGTGGATTGTATCGTATGCTCGAGGAAAAGGAATTGAAAAAGCGATATCATCTTCGATAATAGTCTCGACTACGAGTTGGCATTGTTGAACTTGCAAGCGTGTTTTGCAATAGGGTATGAGAGTTGTCTCGAAATAGTGTTATAATGCCGTCAAAAATATGATGTGTAAAAGAGGTGATATTGTGAAACTGTTCGAAGATGATGATGACTATATGGTGGATACACCGAAGGAGAACTTCTTCTCGATAGTCCATAGCGCCAACAAAAATATAGTCGATATGGAGATCGAGAAGCTGATAGAGAGGCTGGCCATAGCGGAGAAGCTTCTCGAAGACAATGGCCTCGAAGAGGAGTACGAGAGGGAGGTGAAGACCTTTCCCTTCAGCAATCCCGGCGAGATGGAAGAGCGCAAAAACTCTCTCTTCATCGAGACGGTGGGGGCTATAGTCTCCAAGTGCGAATAGGAGCTGTCGTGCTCGAAGCTGTAGAGAGAAAGATAGAGCAGTATATAGCCGAGCTCGACGAGAGGGATGCCATCGAACTCTATCGCCGACTGCCTGCGGGCAAGAGATTGAGAGCGAAGCTGATTCTCATCATCGCCGGAAACACTCTGGCGGCCGTCAAGACCGCCGCGATAGTGGAGATGATACATGCGGCGAGTCTCCTGCATGACGATGTGATAGACGATGCCTATGTCAGACGGGGCAGACCATCCATAAACGCACTCTACGGAAACAAAACATCCATAATGTTCGGTGATGTACTCTACTCCAAGGCCTTTCATGAACTCAACGATATAGACAGGGAAGTCTCCAAAGTGATATCCGCGGCTGTAGTCAAGCTGAGTCTGGGAGAGCGAAAAGATGTACTCCTCTCGAAAAGCTTCAACGACGATGTGGAGGCGTATAGGGAGATGATTTATCAAAAGACCGCCTCGCTGATGGAGGCTGCCGCGGAGTCCGCCGCACTGCTTTGTGGCAAGAGAAGAGAGGCCTACAGGATTTACGGAAGAAATCTCGGAATGGCCTTTCAGATGATAGACGACATTCTCGATATCACTCAGAGCAGCGATGTATTGGGCAAACCGGCCATGCACGATTTCGAAGAGGGCAAGAGTACACTGCCCTATATCTATCTTCACGATGCCATGGACGCTAGGGAGCGGGAGAGACTGCTATCTCTGCACGGCAGGAGGATAGCGGCCGAAGATGCGGCATGGATAAGAGAGAGGATGGATGACTACGGGGTATTGAAGAGAGCCTACGAAGAGGCGGCCGGACTCGTGCATGAGGCTGTGGCGCTTATGAAGGCCGAGGGTGAATCGAGACTGGAAGAGATAGCTTCCAAAATGATAGAGAGGAGCTACTGATGCACTATCAGGTGGTCAGCTTCAACTACAAAAAGTGTGATTTACAGCAGAGAGAGGCTTTGGCTTTTCGTGACGAGGAGGAGATAAAGAGTTTTCTGAACACTCTGGTGGGCTTCGACTTCATGCTCGAAGCTTTCGTCATAAATACATGCAACAGAGTGGAGATTGTCACGGCCTCCAAGGACAATTTCGCCACCTTCCATGCCATTTTGGGGCTTATTAGCCGAAGAAGCGGGGTGAACTTCTACGAGTTGGAGAAGAGTGCGTTCAAGTACGAAGACGACGAGGCTGTGGAGCATCTCTTTTCGGTAGTCTCGTCTCTCGATTCGCTGGTGATAGGGGAGGCCCAGATAACGGGACAGGTCAAACAGGGCTTCAGACTCTCATATCTCAACGGCACCGCGGGAAAAGAGCTCAACAGGGTTCTCTCCTATGCGCTGAAGTGTGCCGCCGAGGTGAGAAACGCCACGAACATTTCGGAAAATCCCGTATCGATAGCCTCCGTTGCCGTAGCTCAGGCACAGGAGTCGATGAACGGTTCTCTGGCCGGAATGACCGGAGTCGTGGTGGGGACGGGCGAGATGGGTAGGCTTGCGGCCAAACATCTCCTGCGCTCCGGCGCGGATGTGGTGCTCATCTCCAGAGATATCGAGAAGGCGAGACAGCTGGCCGAAGAGCTCGGAGAGAATGTGAGGGTGGACTCTTTGGAGAAACTCGAAAAGTATATCAACAGATATAGGCTTCTCTTTACCGCCACGGCTTCGGCGGAGCCGATAATAACGATGGATATGGTGGAGGATAAGGAGCTCGACAGAGTCTGGTTCGATATGGCCATTCCCAGAGATATAGAGGATATAGAGGGGTGCGATATCCGTCTCTTCAGGATAGACGATCTTCAGAATATATCGAGAAACAACCACGCACTGAGGCAGGAGCAGGCTCTGAGAGCCTCGGAGATAGTCAAGAGATACAAAGAGGAGTTTTTCCTCTGGCTTCAGGCTCTCTCCGTGGAGCCTGTAATCAAAAGAATGAGACTCGATATAGCCCAAACCGTCGACCATGAGGTGGAAAGAGCGGTGAGGAAGGGTTTCATACCCGAAGAATATGCGCAGAATCTCCGTTATATGGTGATGCAGACATTCGACAGATATCTTCACGAACCGACCAGAAACATGAGAGAGGCTTCCAAAAGAAGCGACGGAGGAGCCGCCATCGAGGCGGTGAGAAAGATTTTCGCCATCGACCTCGGCGATGTCGATCCACAAATATACAAAACGAGCAGTATGAAGGATAAAAAGCGATGAGATTTTCCAGACTCCTTATTCCCACTTCCAAAGAGGTTCCGGCAGATGCGGTACTGCCCAGCCATATCTATCTTCTGAGAGCCGGTTTCATCCGGAGTGTAGGAAGCGGCCTCTACAACTTTCTGCCGCTTGGCAAGATTGTACTGGACAAGGTGCGCGCCATAGTCAAAGAGGAGCTCGACAAAGCGGGATGCCAGGAGGTGGAGCTCTCTTTCGTCACACCCGCTTCGCTCTGGAGAGATAGCGGACGATTCGACAAGTACGGCAAAGAGCTTCTGCGTTTCGAAGACAGAAAAGGCAACGAGTTCGTATTGGGTCCAACCCATGAGGAGATGATGGTCGAGCTTGTGAAGCAGAGTGTCAGAAGCTACAAACAGCTGCCGCTGAATCTCTATCAGATAAAGACGAAATTCAGAGACGAGATACGCCCCCGTTTCGGTCTTATGCGCGGGCGCGAATTTCTTATGAAAGACGGCTACAGCTTCCACAGGGACCAAGAGGATATGAAGAGGGAGTTCCTCAATATGCAGGAGACCTATAGTCGTATTTTCGAAAGACTCGGGCTCGATTTCCGTATAGTCGAGGCGGACAGCGGAGCTATCGGAGGGAGCGGCTCCAAAGAGTTCATGGTACTTGCCGATAGCGGAGAGGATACGCTCGTGGTCTGCGAAGAGTGCGACTACGGAGCCAATATCGAAGCGGCCGTCAGAATGCCGGCAAAAAGCGATGCCCAGGAGCCGGAGAGAGGTCTCGAAGCCCGCTTTCACACTCCGGGTGTCGAAACGATGGAGGAGCTTTCGGACTTTTTCCATATAGATCCTTTCTTCATGGTAAAGACAGTGGCGAGAAAGGCTCTCTACGACGGAGGAGAGGAGAAGATAGTCCTTTTCGCCATTCGAGGCAGTGACGAGCTTCAGGATACCAAAGCCTGCAATGCCGTAGATGCCAACGAACTTGTGGAGCCAAGTGCCGACGAACTGGAGAGTGTCGGTCTCGTCCCCGGCTATATGGGGCCTTTCGAACTGCCCGAAGGTGTGCGCTGCGTGCTCGACAACGAGCTTGCGCAGGCTTCCGGAATGGTCTGCGGAGCCAATATGAAAGACTACCATATCGTCAATGTGGATATGAGTCGCTATGATGGAGAGTTCGGTGATTTGGTGGCTGTGAAAGAGGGTGACAGATGCAGACGGTGCGGAGGAAGGCTCAGATATACCAGAGGTATAGAGGTGGGACATATCTTCCAGCTCGGTACACGATACAGCGAAGCTCTGGGTGCGGTTTTTCTGGATGAGAACGGCAAGAGCAGGCCCTTCGAGATGGGTACCTACGGTATAGGTATTTCGAGACTGCTCGCCGCCATCATAGAGCAGAATCACGACGATAAAGGATGTATCTGGACCAAAGCGAGCGCTCCTTTCGCCGTGGAGATAATCGTATCCAACATAGGAGACGAGAAACAGATGCAAGTGGCTGAAAAGCTCTATGAGGAGTTGCGTGACATGGGTGTGGAGGTGCTCTTCGACGACAGGAAGGAGCGCTTCGGATTCAAGATGAACGACTTCGAGCTCATAGGTATCCCCTATGCCGTAATCATAGGCAAGAAGCTCTCGGAAGGCTCTGTCGAGCTGGTGAAGAGGAGAGGACTCGAAAGAGAGAGTGTCGCTCTGGATGAGATAGTCGCACTCCTGAAGGAGAGGATAGGGCTATGATGCTTCTCTTCGTTCTTCTGGTGATGGCCGACTTTTTCATCTCTCTGAAGGTCGGTATCGAGATAGGCTATCTTGCGAGCGTCGTGTGGATAGTCTCTTCGGCGATAGTAGGGATAGTGCTCCTGAGACTCTCCCCCTATGCCCTGATAAGCAATTTCCAGAGTTTCAATTTCGGCGAGTTCGATATAAGAGATGTTCACAACGCATCCATGGCATATCTGCTCGGTGCCGTTTTGCTGATTGTCCCGGGAGTTTTGAGCGATTTTGCGGGTATCGCCCTGTTGGCCTACACGCTATATTTACATTTGTTCGCTAAAATGCGGCACAACGAGAGAAAAGATAGAGAAAAATTCGAAGGAGTAGATAATGTCATTGATGTCGAAATTGTTGATGAGTTCGATAGTTGCCACCTTGATAGTAGGGGCAAGTGAAGCACCCAAAGCAGATAGTGCGGCGCCATCGGCTCCGGCAAAAGCTGGAGTCGAAAAGAAGAGTTTCGATATAGAAAGATTTATCAAGAGAAGTCTTATCCGAAATCCGCGCGTCAAAGTCAATAGTGTCGAGGTGATAGAAAAGAGAAAACTGCCCAACACTCCAGAGTGGGAAGCCTATATGGTGCTCATGGATCTGAGTTTCGGCAAAAAAAATAGTATAAAAATACCTGAAATCATCTTTGTGGATAGTAAAAATTCGCTTGCTACAAGTAAACTCATAGATATTAAAAGCGGTATGGATTTGTCGAGAAACATAAAGCCGGATTTGGGGTCCGAATATTATAACGACGAACATCTCATAGCCGGAGACAAAAATGCGAAACACAAGATGGTGGTATTCTCCGACCCTCAGTGCCCTTTCTGCAAGAGTTTCGTCCCCTCTATGCTCGACGAGGTAAGGAAGCATCCCGAAAAGGTCGCCGTCTATTACTACCATATGCCTCTGCTGAGACTTCATCCCGTCTCCGACACTCTGACCAGAGTGATGCAGAAGCTTCAGAAAGAGGGTAGAGTGAGCGATGCGATGAAGATGTACGATCTGGATATAAATCCGAGGCTCAAGGATGAGAAGAAGATTTTGGCGAAGATCAAAAAGCAGTTCGGTATAGAGCTCAAGAAAGAGGATATAGATAGCAAAGAGATAAAAGATGCCGTCAAGAGGGATAGAGAGATGGGTAACCGTATGATGGTGAGCGGAACGCCGACCGTCTATTTCGACGGCAAATACGATGCAGGCCGAAGTGAATACAAGAAATACCTGAAGTAGCAGGATAGAGGATGCAGAAGATAAGGATAGCCACCAGAGCCAGCCAACTCGCTCTCTGGCAGGCGAATTTCGTAAAAGAGAGTATCGAGAGAAGATTCTCCGATGTCGAAGTGGAACTGCTCGAGATTACGAGCAGGGGCGACAAGATACTCGACAGACCTCTTGCGCTCGTGGGAGGCAAGGGGCACTTCACGAAAGAGCTCGAAGATGAGATGCTTGCCGGCAATGCGGATATCGCTGTGCATTCTCTAAAAGATGTTCCTTCGTTCATTCCCGAAGGCTTGGAGCTGGCGGCTATCACCAGAAGAGAAGATCAGAGAGATCTCTTCATTTCTCACAAATACAGATCTCTGGATGAACTGCCCGAAGGTGCGGTGGTGGGTACCACGAGTCTGCGCAGAAGAATGCAGCTTCTGCATAGAAGAGGGGATCTCGATGTAAGAGATCTTCGCGGAAATGTCAATACGAGACTGCGCAAACTGGCCGAGGGGGAGTATGATGCCATCATTCTCGCCTATATAGGTCTAAAGAGACTGAATCTGCTCAAAGATATACCGCATATGGAGTTTATGGAGTTCATGATACCACCAATGGGGCAGGGCGCTCTGGGTATAGAGATAGTCAGCGGCAACGAGAGAATCAGGGAGATTGTCATGACTCTCGACGACCCGGATACACATCTTTTTAGTGAGCTCGAGAGGGAGTTCATAGCCACGATAGGCGCCGGCTGTTCGGCACCTGTCGCCGTAAATGCCAGATGGGATAGTATCGAAGGCATGGATAGGGTGGAATTCAGGGCGCTGATAGGTTATCCCAATGGTAAAAGAATGATGGGCTTCAGCAGATATGCAAAAATCGGGGAGGCCAAAGGTCTGGGTGTGGCAGTGGCGGAAGATATGATAAGACAAGGTGCCATGGAGATTCTCGAGGAGGCCGAAAAGATGGCCTACAAAGATGAAAGGCCGGATAGACTCTGAGTCCGCACTTGCGATAGAGTCGCCGGAGAGAGGCGAAGGGGGCTCTTCGCGGCAGCGCCGACGCTTTAGATAATCCCGACAGCCTCTCTGACTATCTCCATTTTGGCCGAAGCTATTTTGCGTGCCTTCGCCGCACCCTCTTCGAGTATTTCATATACCGTATCGGGATTTTCCATATACTGGGCGCGCTTTTGCCTCGCCTCTTCGAAATGTTCCCATATCAGAGATTTGAGATACTTTTTGAAGTGTCCATAGCCCTCTTTGCCGCTTCTGTATCTTTGGGCGAGCTCACACTTTTGCTCCTCATCCAGAAAGAGTGAGCAGATTGCGAACACATTGCAGTTTTCGTGGTCGAGAGCCTCACCCATTGGTGTAGAGTCGGTCACTATCTTGTTGCATCTTTTCTGTAGAGCCTTCTCCTCCATGAAAATCTCTATGGTGTTACCGTAACTTTTGCTCATCTTGGCCCCGTCTATTCCCGGGACGGTAGCCACGCTCTCTTCGACATAGGCTTCTGGTATGGTGAATATCTCTCCATGCTCGTTGTTGAACTTTATGGCTATGTCCCTGGTCATCTCGAGATGCTGTATCTGGTCCTTGCCCACAGGTACCTTCTGTGCGTCGAAAAGCAGAATATCGGCCGCCATGAGAACGGGATAGCTGAAGAGTGCGTGCGAAGGAGAGATTCCCTTGGCAGTCTTGTCTTTGTAGCTGTGGGCTCTCTCGAGCAGACCTACGGGGGTGTAGCGCGAGAGTATCCAGTAGAGCTCCAGCACCTCCTTCACATGGCTCTGGACCCAGAAACAGGTCTTTTGAGGGTCGATTCCGAGCGAGAGGAAATCCACCGCCACTTCGAAGGTGTTGTTTTTCAGCTGGGCAAGGTCGGCCCCTCCGCTTAGAGCGTGATAGTTCGCGATGAAGGCGAAGAGTTCGTTCTCCTCCTGAAGTTTCAGCATCTGAGCTATGGCACCGAAATAGTTGCCTATATGTAGTTTGCCCGAAGGCTGTATTCCCGAGAGTACTCGCATAGTCGTCTCTTCCTTGATTTTTTTCGTGATTATAGCAGGATGAAACATAGATAGCACAATAATGAGTGAATAAAGCTTTTTCATAGCTTCATTCGTGTATAATCGCGGCTCTTCGATACTCTCGAAGAAATACTCACACTGTTATTCCTTGACAGGTTGTGCCTGTGGGCATTGAGGGCAGTGGAGGTTCAAACCTGAGGTGATCGCCTGACGATTCCAAATATAGCTTTATTGTTCAAGGAGACGAAACAATGGTAACGATGAAAGACCTGCTCGAGTGCGGAGTGCACTTCGGACACCAGACTAGACGCTGGAATCCCAAGATGAAGAAATTCATCTTCAGCGAAAGAAAAAATATCTATATCATAGATCTTCAAAAGACACTCAGATATTTCAAATATACCTACAATGTAGTCAGAGATGCCGCCGCGGAGGGTCAGACCGTACTCTTCGTAGGTACCAAGAAACAGGCCCGTGCCGCTATCAAAGAGCATGCAGAGCGTGCAGGTATGCCCTATGTGGCCACGAGATGGCTCGGCGGAATGCTCACAAACTATCCGACTATCAAGAAGTCCATCAGAAAGCTGGAGATAATCGAGCAGATGGAAGAGAGCGGTCAGATAAATCTGCTCACCAAAAAAGAGGCTCTCATGCTTCGCCGCAAGAAAGAGAAGCTCATAAGCTATCTCGAGGGTTACAGACATATGAAGAAGCTTCCCGACATGATGTTCGTAATCGATGCGGTAAAAGAGAATATTGCAGTCAAAGAGGCGAGAAGACTCGGTATGAAGGTCGTCGCTCCTCTGGATACCAACTGCGACCCTGATTTGATAGACTATCCCATCCCCGGCAACGACGACGCTATCCGCTCCATAAATCTCTTCTGCCGCGAAATGGCGGATGCGATACTCGAAGGTAAGGCGATATACGAGGAGAAGAATGCGATAGCTTCCGAAGATTCCGCAGAGGGTGCGGGTATGGACGATGCAGCCGCCGCCAATGTCAGCGAAGAGGAAGTACTCGAGGTGGTCGAAGAGGCCAAAGCGGAAGAGAAGAGCGAAGAGAAGGGGGAGTGAAATGGCGAATTTCGGACCTAAGGATATAAAGAAACTCAGAGAGATGACCGATGCCGGTATGATGGACTGCAAGCAGGCACTTAGCGCTACCGATGGAGATATGGATGCCGCAGTCGAATGGCTGCGCAAAAAGGGTCTCGGTGCGGCCGCCAAAAAAGCGAACAAAGTGGCGGCTGAAGGCTCCATCGTCATGGAGATAGGTGAGCACAAAGGGATTATGATAGAGATAAACTCCCAGACCGACTTCGTGGCCAAGAACGACAAATTCAAGGCTTTCGCCGATGAAGTGCTCAAACATGCTTTTTCGAGTGGTCATGCCAGTGCCCAAGAGATTCTCGAGAGCGAAATAAACGGTGAGAGTTTCAGCGAATATCTCTCTCTTCAGATAGCCACTATCGGAGAGAATCTCGTAGTACGAAGAGTGGCCAAAATCGAGGGTGGCGAGAATGTGGCTATCAACGGATATGTCCATGCCAACGGAAGAGTGGCCGTACTCGTAGCGGCAGAGTGTGACGATGCGGCGGCATGTCCGGCCGTAAAAGAGGCTCTCAAAAATGTAGCCATGCATGCGGCGGCGATGAATCCCTCATATCTCAACGAAGCGGCGGTACCCGCGGAGGTAATAGAGAAGGAGAGAGAGATAGCCAAAGAGCAGCTCATCAAAGAGGGCAAGCCCGAAGCGATTCTCGAAAAGATTCTTCCTGGAAAAATCAAGAGATTCCTCCAGGACAATACGCTCGAGAATCAGAAGTTCGTTATGGACGACAAGATAAGCGTGGGCGAGTATGTGGCCAAAGCCGCAAAAGAGGCCAGCTCGAACGCCAAACTGGTGGACTATATAAGATTCGAGCTGGGTGAAGGTATAGAGAAAGTCGAAGAGGATTTCGCTGCCGAAGTCGCCAAGCAGATGAAATAGAGAAGCAGCAATCCTCTCTCCTGCTCCATCTCGATAAGAAACGATTCTCCGGCCTGTAGCGAAGAACTTTTTCACTTCGAGGTCGGAGATATAGAGTAATGTAACATCGAAAAAATCGCTATCGGGAGCTATAGTTGCGTGTGATACCTATTTCTCATCGATTTTTCACAATCGCCGAATAAAGCACCAAGCACTGATAGCTGTATGATTGCTTCGAGAGTTTTGGTGTTGCTCTCCTGCTTTGGGCTCAGCTGGGAGGATACGGCTATCACATGGCGGTAGAGCTCATGGGTAGAAATTCCGTAAGACCTTTTGCTATGTTCTGTAGCGGTGTGAATCTCTCTTGAATTTATCTTCGAGCGTCGCTATAATTCCACTCCTACGATATGGAGAGATGGCAGAGTGGTCGAATGCGGCGGCTTCGAAAGCCGTTGTCTGGGCTTCCTGGACCGGGGGTTCGAATCCCCCTCTCTCCGCCACCCCCTCAAGCTACAAGATAGATGATACTTTTTGCTTTGGCTTGGAACTATTTTCGGAATAGATTCGGGCTTCGGGAGATGGGTATGATATCGGAGGTATAAGAGTCGCAGAGTGACTTTCGCTTTTGTCGAAAGGAAGGCCTGCTTTCTTGAAGATAGGAGGATTGAGGGATTTGGCGAACGATATGAGTTTTGAGAAGTTGCTCGAAAGAGCCATTTGGGTATAATCGCACGACAATCATATTCAGGAAGGATAGTAGAAATGGCACTCAATGTATATTACGACAAAGATTGCGATATTGAGATAATCAAAAGCAAAACGGTAGCGATGATAGGTTTCGGCTCGCAGGGGCACGCTCATGCCGAAAACCTCAGAGATAGCGGTGTGAATGTAGTCGTGGGGCTCAAAGAGGGGGGTAATAGTTGGAAGAAGGCTCAGGCCAAAGGTTTTGAACTGCTCAGTGTAGCCGATGCCACTGCCAAAGCCGATGTGGTCATGATACTCCTGCCCGACGAAATTCAGGCCGATGTCTATAGCAACGAGATAGAGCCCAATCTCAAAGAGGGCGCCACGATAGCCTTCGGTCACGGTTTCAATATCCACTACGGACGCATAAAGCCCGCCGCCGATATCAATGTGATGATGGTAGCTCCCAAGGCTCCGGGACACACTGTCAGAAGCGAATTTGTAAGGGGAGGTGGTATCCCCGATCTGATAGCTGTCTTCCAGGACCCCTCTGGTACCACGAAAGAGCTGGCACTCTCTTACGCTTCCGCTATCGGCGGAGGTAGAACCGCTATTATCGAAACCACCTTCAAAGACGAGACCGAAACCGACCTCTTCGGTGAGCAGGCCGTACTGTGTGGCGGTGTCACATCTCTCGTACAGGCAGGCTTCGAGACTCTCGTAGAGGCTGGGTACGCTCCCGAGATGGCATATTTCGAATGTCTGCACGAACTCAAGCTCATCGTAGATTTGATGTTCGAAGGAGGCATAGCCGATATGCGCTACTCCATCTCCAATACAGCCGAATATGGCGACTATGTGAGCGGTCCGCGCGTAATCAACGAAGAGAGCCGCAAAGCGATGAGAGAGATACTCAAAGAGATTCAAAACGGCAAATTCGCCAAAGACTTCATCCTCGAAGGTCAGGCGGGATACCCCAGAATGACAGCCGAGCGCAACAATGCCAAAGCCTCTCTCATAGAGCAGACAGGCGAGAAACTGCGCGATATGATGCCCTGGATAAAAGCGAACAAGATTGTGAATCAGGAAGAGAACTGATGAGAGCGCCCCTTCTGGGGCACACCCCTGCAAAATCCACGAATCGGCCCATGACGGGTGAGCGGATATCCACGATAGGTTGAGAGATGAAAAAACGACGCCTCCGGGCAATCCCCACACTTGCGCGCAAAAGTCTGCATAGAACACTCTTGATACTATTTCTCTTCATCGCCGGCGGAAGCCTGTTGTGGTCGTTTAGCTTTTTCATAAGCGATAAAAATACAAGTGTGGAGAAAAAAGCAGAAAAAGAGAGCGGCGTTTCGATACGCAAAGAGAGTGCCGACAGTAGAGTATCGGAGAAAAAAGGCGAAGACAAGAGGAGAGTATCGCACAAGCAGATGCCGGAGATAGGAGAGGAGTATCCGAAGGATGAATCATTCTCGCTATTTCATTTCATAAAGAGAAGCAATAAAGAGAAGGCACCCAGAGACAGTGAAAAACCGATGCTGGCGATAATCATAGACGATGTATCCAATGCCTCGCAGATAAGAGCCATCCGTGCCATACCCTATCCTGTGACCCCCTCCATCTTCCCACCCTCTCAACTATCCCCAAAAAGCTACAAACTTGCCGAAAAGCTCGAACACTTCATGGTACATCTGCCTATGGAGTCTGCAAGCAAGGCCTTCAACAGGATGAGAGGAACACTCTTCGTCAAAGACAATCGAAGCACCATAAAAAGGCGAGTCGAAGAGATACGCAGACTCTTCCCCAAAGCGAAATATATAAACAACCACACTGGAAGCGTCTTTACATCCAACTACAAGGCGATGCGCACCTTGTACAAGGCCCTCAAAGAAGAGGGATTCACCTTCATAGACAGCAGGACATCTTCCCATACGAAGGTCGGTGCAATAGCCAAAAGTTTCGCAGACCGCTATATAGCCAGAGATGTATTTCTCGACAATCGCCAAAGTATCCCATATATTCTCTCACAACTCAAAAAGGCGGTAGCCATAGCCAAAAAGCGCGGCTACGCCATAGCCATAGGCCACCCCCACAAGGCTACGATGGAGGCTCTCAAGAGGGCCAAAAAACTTCTAAAGGGTGTCGAAGCTGTCTATATCGACGAGCTTTTCAAATAGACTCGTCCGACACTCGGTGGATTGTTCTCGGCGCTTTGGTGTATAGACTCCCCGGCTGTGGCTTTTTTCGGATTTTCGGGCATTTTCGACTCTTTTCAAAAGGTAATATTTTTCTCTCTCATGGAAAAATTTGAATAGAATTATACGAAAAAGGATATCCATGTCCATAGAAGAGGCTCCATATATATCCGCACTCGAAGATATGAAAAAATATCCCCCGAAACTCTGGTACAAGGGCAATCTCTCTCTACTGAAGCGACCGAAGGTGAGTATAGTCGGGACGAGACGACCATCGGCATATACCAGAAGATATACCAGAGAGCTCGCCTTCGCTCTCGCCAAAAGGGGTGTGGCGGTCGTGAGCGGAGCGGCCATGGGTACCGATGCGGTGGCCCATATGGGTGCTGGTGCTGGCAATACCATAGCGGTGGTGGCCAATGGGTTGGATATCAGATACCCTGCTGTAAACGGCTCTTTGATAGAGAGTATGGAGAGGGAGGGGCTGGTATTGAGCCCGTTCGAAGAGGGGCGAAGGGCTGCCAACTGGAGTTTCGTTGTAAGGAACGAAATAGTGGTGGCTCTCGGGGAGATTCTGATAATAGCCCAGGCCGACGCCAACAGCGGTTCCATGAAGAGTGCACATTACGCTTTGAAGATGGGCAGAGAGATATTCGTACTTCCACAGAGGCTGGGAGAGAGCGAAGGTACCACCTCGCTACTGAAACGGGGAGAGGCCCGGGCCATCTACGATATAGAGAGTTTCGTTTCGAGATTTGGAAGAGAGCCCGCCGTAGAGATGTCCAAAGATGACTTTTTCTACTTCTGTCAGAGCAATCCCACTCTCGACGAAGCTGTGAAAAAGTTCGGCGAAAGAGTTTATGAAGCCGAACTGGAAGGGAAGATAGTCGTCGAAAACGGAAAGATATTCATAGCATGAGAGCCACCCCGAAACGGGGTTTCAAGCGTTGAAGGAAAGCTCTCTTTTTACTTGCTGGCGTTTTTCTCGTCTCTCTTTTCGTCCGATTTTTCCGAAGAGCTTTTTGCAAGAAGTCCTTTTACCAGCTTCTCGAGCCCCTCTTCGTCGAGAAGTCCTACTTGCATTGTAACTACATCACCCTTCGTATCGAGAATCAGTAAAAAGGGGATACTCCCCTGCCATCCCGCTCTGCGCGATATGTAGTTTACCAGCTCCACCGAGTCTTCGTAGCTGGCCACATCGTAATTTATTCCGTGCTCTTTGGCGAAAAGTTTCAGCATCTTTTTCGGTGTATTTTGAACCTCTACTGCGAGCATTTGCAGGGAATCTTTGAATTTGTTTTTGAGATTTACATAGTGAGATATGGAGATTCTGCACGGAGGACAGTGTGTGCCCCAAAACTCCATGAAAATCACTTTGCCTTTGTATTCTGGTATCTCCAGTCCGTTTTTGGTTCCTTTGATATGAATCTTCTTGCCCTCTATTGTGGGTATTTCGAACATCTGCTGATCCCCCGCATTGAGTATGGCAAAAAACAGAGGTAGCAGTACGAAGAGAATCTTTTTCATCTTTTTCCTTTCATGATGAGCGTTTGGCGGGGATTATACCATATAAGGCTTAGTGAAGATTCCCTCGATACTGTATAATCTCTATATGCCATTTTAGTGAGAGCAGACGGAGGTTTGTCATGAGGTTTGCAAACAGAGAAGAGGCGGGCAGGAGATTGGCGGATATGCTCCTGCACTACGAAAGGAATCCCGATACGGTGGTGCTCGCTCTACCAAGAGGAGGAGTCCCCATAGGCTACGAGCTCTCCCGCAGACTCGGGCTCCCTCTCGATATATTTTTCGTCAAGAAAATCCCGAGTCCCTACAACGAAGAGGTCGGTATAGGAGCGGTGAGCGAAAACGGCCATATAGAGCTCAACGAAGATGCCGTGAGGGCATTGAGAGTGGAAGAGGAGTATATACGACGACGAGTGAGTGAAAAACTCGAAGCTATGAAGAGCAAGAGAGCGCTCTACGCCAAGCCCCTCCCAAATTTTGATGGGAAAACGCTTATCCTCTGCGACGACGGGATAGCTACAGGCTCGTCGATGTTGCTATCAGTCGATGCCGCCGCAAAGGCCGGAGTGAAAAAGGTGGTGGTTGCAGTCCCCGTAGCGCCGTTGGCACTGCTCGACATTCTCGAAGAGGTAGCGGATGAGGTATATGTGCTGGAGCCTGTAGAGGAGCTCGTGGCTGTGGGTTACTACTATAGCGACTTCCATCAGCTCGACGATGAAGAGGTCATGGACTATCTCGACAGGAGTATGGCGCTATGAAGATAGCCGCTCTCGATATAGGACTCAAAAGGATAGGAGTCGCCTACTCTCCCGACGGGAAGATGGTCTTCCCCCAAAATGCGCTCATAAGAAGAGGCCGTAGAGAGGCGGCGAGAAAACTGAGCGCCCTCCTGAAAGAGTTGGGTATCGATACGGTGGTGGTGGGCATACCGCGCGGCGGCTCGAGCGAAGAGGAGATGGAGCGTAGAATCAGACACTTCGTCTCTCTGCTCGAATTCGATGAGGGCGTAAGACTCTTCTACGAAGACGAAGCCGGCTCCTCCGCAGAGGCCAAAGAGTTGATGCGCGGCGAAGTGAAACAGAAAAGAGACGGCCGCATAGACTCCATAGCCGCAGGTATCGTTCTGCAAAGATGGCTCGATAGAAATAGAGTTCTACAGTGAATATGGGGACAAAGAAGCTCGCTCTTGGTTCCCAGCTGGCAAAGAAGAGGTGTGGATATCATATGGACTCCTCCACACTCTCTGGAGTCGAAAAGAGAGTCGTCGAAGCATAGATGAGCCCCGAAAGGTATCTCGACACTCCGCTCTGAATTCTTGCAAGAAGAGTCCGAAAGCGATATAATCCGTGCGAAGGTAGGTGGACGGCTGCTCGCGCCTGTGCGCGGGAGGAAAGTCCGGGCTGCAGTGAGGCAGGACCCCACCTAACGGGTGGCCGGAGCGATCCGAGGGCAAGTGCAACAGAAAGCAGACCGCCCGCTATCTCGCGGGTAAGGGTGAAACGGCGGTGTAAGAGACCACCGGTCTCTACGGCAACGCAGAGAGCCAGGTAAACCCGGTCCGCAGCAAGAAGCACCAGGTAAAAGCCTCACATTCGTGTGCTTCGCTCGAGCGTATCGGCGACGATACGCCAAGATAAATAGTCGTCCAAGACAGAACCCGGCTTATAGCCTGCCTTCATCCGAAAAAGATACCTCAAAACTTTACTACTACAATTAATGTAATTTATTTTGCCATTTCCAGATATAATCTTTTCGGATATCAAGTTTCGTCGAGAAGGAAGATATTATGGTGCTCGTTACTATAGTCCACAAAAAGAAGATGAATCTCATTCCCGTAATCTACGCATTCAGAGAGAAGGTGAAGAGTTTCGTGCTCATATACGATAGAGAAAAAGAGGATATAAACAGCTATGTGGAGCTGAAGTACGGAATTTCGACACTGATTGATAAATATGCTCTGAATGCCGATATAGACTCCATAGCCATAGACGAGGACAATAGGAGCGAAATCGAGAGCATAGCTCATTCGATAGTGAAAAAATATAGTGCTTCTAGGATAATTCTCAATGCCACTGGAGCGGATACGGCCCTACTTGTATATTTTTCGAGATATATCATCGACGCTGGAGGTGCAGTGGTGGCTTACGATATCAGAGACAACAGCTACAACCTCATAGATGCTCAAAATTTCGAAAACAACAAAATCGAGATGAACATGAGAATCTCGGACGCCTTGATACTTCTGGGAGAGAAGAGTCTCGAGAGCGAAGAGAGACTCACCGCATGGCAGCAGTATGACGACCTTTCCACCATCTTTTCAGATACCAAAAGAGTTTTTAAAATCAGGAAGATTCTCGCTTCACCCGATGCAAAGGAGAAGGTACAAAAAAAATATCCGCAAATTTACCGCGCTTTGAAGAGGGTCGGATTTTTCGAAAATGGTAGATGCAATATAAATATCTTCGGAAGGCTCTTCGAAAGATACCTCTTCACCATTATGGCTCGATACGATTTCGACGATATAGAGATGGGGAGCAAAATAGCCTTCGAATACAATCAGCAGGAGATGAGCGAAAAGGAAAGTGTCATAAACGAATTTGACATACTCTTAATCAAGGAGAACCGAATATATTTCGTGGAGGCCAAATTCGGAAGTCTCAACTCGCTCTCACCTCTGTCGATCATATATAAGAGTGATGCGCTGATGGACTATTTCGAAGACGAGTGCAAAAGTATGATTGTCTTCGTCGAACCGCCCACGGAGAAATTGAAATTTGGTGAAAACTCCAGACTTAGAGCCTCGAGCAAAAGAATAGAGCTACACAATACCTATGATTTTTCGTTGAAGAAGTTTTCAAAAAGTGTAAAAAAGAGTTTTTCTGTCAGAGAGAGGCACTTTCTGCTTGGAGGGCACGACCTAGAGATGAGAACGATTCGCGACATCCTGAAAAAATGCAATCAGAAATATAGCGACAGATCGTTGAGTTGGGGGGCGAAACTGAGCGACTATGCCGATATTCTCGATGACAGGGACCATTTCTATGCCATCGAACTGCAGATAGATATAGAGCCACCGAAAAACTTCACACTCATAGATCACCACAACGAGATGCAGGAGAGAGCCAGTTCACTCGAACAGGTGGCCGATATCTTACGCTATCCTATGGATAGATATATGAGACTCGTGGCATTGAACGATAGCGGATATATTCCGGCTATGAAAAAGTTCGGCGCAAGCCAAAAGGAGATAGAGCATATCAGAATGTTGGACAGAAAATCACAGGGTGTCACACAGGAAGAGGAGATCGAAGCACAAAGACTCGTCGAAGAGTCTGCTCTCGATAGTGAAGGATTGATATCGATCGAGTCCACTATCGAACATTTCTCTCCTATCGTGGACCGTCTATATGGCAGAGAGCTTCTCATATATACCGATAGCAAGCTCACATACTATGGCAGGAGTGTGAGGAGTGTCGTGGAGCGTTTCATCCATCTCGTAGAGAAGGGCTCTGCCTATTATGGTGGGGGATATGGATTTTTCGGTATAGCCGAAGGTCGTTTATCGAAAAAAGAGCTCGAAAAAATACGATACGATATAGTCGATATCGTCGATAAAGCGCTATAATATATCCGTAGTGGCAGAAAGTGGGCTCTATATAGACTTCATATAGCCGATTTGTAATGGAGAATCTTTCAAAGAGTTGGAACGGAAGATGCGTGAAAAAAAGAGACTGTTTCTACTGGGCGGACATGATCTGGAGATGATCGAAATCGAGAAACTGCTACGGCAAGAGGGGTGCAAAGAGATAGAAAGCCTCGCCGATACGAAAGAGGGCGCTTGCTTCTACGCGGATCGAAATCTTTCGTGGAGTGATGCCGAGCTGGAGGCTTACCAAGATTTGCTTCCGTTCGAGGGAGAGATCTACGGCATCGAACTGCGCCATGTCGATAAACCCCCACCGAACTACATTCTCCTCGACCACCATGGCCCTCTCTGGTGCCGACCCTCTGCACTGGAGCAGGTGGCGGAGCTCTTCGATATCCCTCTCGATCGGCATCGGCAACTCGTCGCCGCCAACGACAAAGGTCACATCGCCGCTCTAAAAGCGATGAACGCCACCGAAGAAGAGATTGCTTCTATCCGCGCCGAAGACCGCCGCGCTCAGGGAGTGAGCGAAGCGCAGGAGAGACAGGCGGAGGAAGATGCCAAAAAGGTGGAGAAGAGAAGCGATCTCTATATAGCGCGAAGTACGCTCGAACACTTCTCCCCCCTCGTCGATCGCCTCACGATGGCAGGCAAGACACCCCTCATCGTCTATAACGACAAAAGCCTCAACTACTACGGCCCCGACGCCCTGAAGCTCGCCGAACACTACAAAGAGGCGGTGGATAGAGGCCAAGCCTACTACGGCGGCAACCCGCCCGGATATTTCGGGCTGACAGAAGCCTATTTCGACACCAAAACCCCCGAAGAGATCAAGGAGGAAATCATCGCTACATTACTGACAAACGACCGGCTCTACAGTTATCACACTTTCATGTTCCCGTTCCGCTTTTCAGGTTCCGTCGAACCGGAGAAGACGAAATGGGTAAAACGCAATTTCAGGATCGACTCCCCTGCAAACTACAGCGAATATGTCTATTTTCATCCCTATGTCCGGGATATCCTCTACGAAATGGACGACTCGAAAAAGACTTCGGAGTATTACGAATATTGCGACGGGGAAAACGGACACTACATCGTCGAAGCCAAAGAGAAATGTTACACCCTCGATCTTGATGGCATCAGTCTGCGCCTTTTCCATCTCGATGCGACATCGAACGACGAAAAAAAGACTTCCCTAAAACACGGCATCGGCATCCTCACCTTCCATCTCAAAAACACCCGCCATGCTGGATTCGGTGACATTCTCGCCATCAACGACTTCGGCCGGCGCATTTTCCCCCAATTCCTCTCGGAAGGTCACGACCCTCTCGCAGGCCCGAGAATGGCCTTTCATCCCCACCGAATCGTTTTGACTTTCGAAAATGCGGAACGGTACGAAGAAGATTTCAGCCACTACGCCAATATCGAAGAACTGCCACAAGCACCCTATAGGCACCCGACCCATATCGCGAAGCTGCTCGAAGCTTTCTTCTCGCAAACCGACAAGGTCGAACCGATCATCGACGACCGTATGTACACCCTTTGCCATCTGTTGCACGACGAACTCGCCGTCAAGTTGACCCGATACGACAGCCAAGCCGATAGCTACGCCTACGAAAATTCCGGCGATTGGTATCGATTCATTTTTCTCGACAACGGCGATCCCACCTGCCAAAACCCCCGGATGCTCCGGGATCTCAACCGCCGAGCCACCTACGACCGTTGGGCGGACTACGACACCCTCTACGGCATCACCCGCTACAGCTTCATGCTGCTGAGCAAGAACGACCGGTTCGGCAACAACATGCTCAACCTCCACATCCGCACCGTCTATTTCCAGATCGCCACGCTGCTTCTGGCCTACCGGGCGATGATCCTCTACTTCTCCGACGAAGTGGGCGAAACCCTCGTCCAGGCCAGGGACGGCGAACGCAGAGCGCATGTGGAACGGCTATTCGAAGAGTACCTCCGTTTTCAAAATCATATCTATTTCCGCGAACTTACCGCCCAAGAGCAGGGCATCGAACTCTTCGACCTCGCCCGCGGCCAGATGCGACTAGACGAGCACCTCGAAGAACTCGACCACGATATCGCCGAACTGCACAATTACATCCAGTTCCGCCACGCTCGCAAAGAGGAAGCCAAGCTCAACGCCCTCAACCGGATGGCCGGATGGCTCCTGCCTGCCACCGTCATTTCCGGCATCCTCGGCATGAACATCTATCCCGACGATTGGGAGTGGATGCAGGGATGGCCGGCGGTCGTCGCCACCATCGCCGTGATCGTAGCGGTGACTTGGTATGTCCTGTGCCGTGTCGACAAAGTCGAGCGCAACAGCTATACCGACTGCAATATCCAAGCCTTCTTCGCCGCCATCAAGTCCAAACTAAGCGGTAATCCCAACACAAAGGATCCCCATGCGTGAAACAAACCGATTTACCCGAACCTTCACCCTCAAACAGCACACCCCCATCATCCACTTCCAAGCCGACCAGCCCGGCGCCACACTAC
>CAJXJF010000026.1 GCA_913054475.1 uncultured Nitratifractor sp. | reverse complement strand
TGAGAGAGTTTTTCGATTTCGAAGGTGTACCTCTGCTTCTATCCGCCAGAAAGAGAGGAGAGAGAGAGGAAGAGTGAAGAGAGTGTATATACAGCGACTCGAGCTTTTTCATCTTTCGATTATCTGTCTCTCATCTTGGTGATTGCAAAAATAGTCATATTTATCATTATTTATTGAAATGAAACTCTTTTTATGAAATAATGAGAGCATGAAATGGAAAGAAGAGGCTGAGAAAAGTATCAAATGTCCGTCGTGTGGCTATATTTTGCCACTATATTTCAGATATAGCAAACTTGTGCGCTGTCCATCCTGCGGTTCGGATATCTTTCTGGAAGACGATGCCGTAAGAGTGGCCGGAGAGTCTTCGGTGCCGAGTGACGAACCGTCGCTTCTGAAACTCCATACTTCGATAGAGATAGAGAAAAAGAGCTATCTTCCCGTAGGGCATATAAGATATACGACCGGCCCCTTCTTCTGGGATGAGTGGTGGCTTGTTGACGGCAGAGGAGATGGGGTCTGGCTGAGTGTGGATGACGGTGACTACATGATGGAGAGAAAGATAGACTATTTCCTGCCGGAAGATTCACCCCGGGCCTTCACTCTGGGCAGAAAGTTCGGCGAGTGGATCGTTACGGAAGTGGGGGAGGGTGTATGCGAGAGTTTCGAAGGAGAGCTCCCCGAGCTCATAGAGTTGGGAGAGAGATTCGTATATGCGCACCTGAGTACGATAGACGGCAGGGTGATGAGTGCGGAGTTCTACGACAACAAAGCCTCTCTCTTTAGCGGGAAGTGGCTCGATCCTTACGAGATGGTGGTCCTGGGATGAAACACTATACTATACGCTGTCCCAACTGTGGAGCTCCTCTGAAGATAGTTGGCGGACGCAATATCCACTCCATAACCTGCGAATATTGCGGTTCTCTCATCGACCTTCACGAAAACTACAAAGTTCTATCGAAATTCGAAGTTCTGAAAAATCCCGGAGGCTCACCTTTTGAAGTGGGTATGAGAGGGAAGATAAAAGGTATAGAGTTCATCATCACGGGCTTTGTGGTTTACGGACTCTCTCCCGGGAGTCGGAGCGTATGGGTGGACTACTCTCTCTACTCTCCGATATACGGTTATGCATGGATGACATACGAGGATGGAGCGCTGAGCTTTTCGAGAAGATTGCGGCAGATGCCCTCTGTGGACATGAACAGGATGGAGGAGGGGAAGAGTTTCCGCTTCAAAGGCGAAAAATATAGAGTTTACGAGAAGTACAGAGCGTATGTGCAGAGTGTGATGGGCTCTTTGACATATATCGCCCGCAAGGGGGATTCGATATATGTGGTGGAGGCTGTCAATCCCCCCTTCGGTATCGCCTACGAGAGGAGCGAAGATGAGATAGAGTACTATCTCATGGAGTATCTCGAGCCTGCGGAGGTGTACGAGAGTTTCGGAGTCTCCGCCGTAGATGTCGAGGGAGACAATCCGCTAAAGCCCTTCTCCTCGCCATTTTTCGCCTCACTTTTCAAAAGTTCGCTCATCTTCTTCTTCATAAGCCTTGCGGCATTGGCATATATTCGACATGAAGGCAAGGGTAGTGTCGTCGAAAACGGATATATCAGAGGAAGGGAGTTGAAGAGTACTCTGCAGATACGACAGGCGGCTCCCAGGTTGCTGGATGTGCATATATATGCCGGACTGGATAACGAGTGGAAGAGCTATGCGCTCGAGCTATACGATGAAGATGGAGTGAAGATATATTCCAAAAATTTCGAGCTCTCCTACTATCATGGCTATGAAGATGGCGAAAGTTGGAGTGAAGGCTCGGACGAGACGGATATCTACATCAGGGTGCAGAGGCCGGGAAAATATATTTTGAGAGTCAGGGATTTTTCACCCTCGAAGAGATGCAGCAACCATGTAGTAGTCAGAGAGGGGGTGTGGAGACTCAGGTATTTTTTGATAGTTTTCATAATGAGTATCGTCGGAATGCTGGCCTATCCGCTGGCATATTCGATCTATATGGGCAGATTGTGGAAGGATGATGAATGAGGGGCGAAAAAAGATGGTATATTCTCTTTATCTCTCTATATACGATATCGACGATATGGGCGGCACTCTCCACCTACTACGATTCCGGAACGGTCGGAGAGGACGGGAGCGTTTCGCACAGTGCAAGAAGCGGTAGCGCTACATCGAGACATAGAGGTTACAACTATGGTAAATAGAAGTGAAGGAGTTTAGGATGTCCGAATTGGGATTTCAGTATCTGATATCTACGGTGATATATAGTGTACTTGGTTTCGCACTCTTTGTAGGAGCGCTCTATACGATAGAGAAGATAACCAGATTTTCGGTCAGCAGGAAGGTTGTCGATGAGGGTAACAGCGCCGTCGCCATAGTCGTGGCCTCCATAGTCATAGCGATGGGTATCATCATATCGTCCGCCATCCACTAAATCCTATGCTTGTCGTATATCCGGTATAAAGTGCCGTCTCGTTGTTGCGCAATTGCCGCGCAAGAGGATGAGTATTTACGATTTGTGGTTTTGCAGACAAAAAGAATATCGCCGTTATCGATAAAATCAAGAGAGGAAAAGAGATGCACAAAACAAGATCAGCAAATCCGGCTTTGCCTATGCTTCCCCGCGAACTGGAGGGCCTGGCCGAAATCTCACTGAATCTATGGTGGACATGGAATCCTCCGGGGAAGAATCTTTTCAGACAGGTCAATCCCTTTCTCTGGAAAGAGAGCGGACACAACCCGATAGAGATGCTCGGACAGATGAGTGCAGAGGAGTTCGATGCTCTTTTGAAGAGCGAACACTTCATGAACGAATATAGATATGTTTACGCTCTTTTCCGCAGATATATGGATGTGGAGAGTTGCCGCATAGAGAGAGATATTCTACCTGTAGCCTACTTTTGTGCCGAATTCGGACTCCACCACTCTCTGCCCATATATTCGGGAGGATTGGGTTTTCTCGCCGGTGATATCCTCAAAGAGTCCAGCGATATGGGACTTCCGATGATCGGTGTGGGCTTTATGTATCCCCAGGGATATGTACGGCAGATCATAGGCTCCGACGGTTGGCAGAATGGAGCCAACGAACCCATAGATAGAGATACGGCACCAATCGAAAGAGTACTCGACAAAAACGGTGAACATTTCACGATAAAAGTTCCATTTATCGATCCTCCTATATATGCGGCTGTCTGGAAGATAAACATAGGCAGAGTCAAACTCTATCTCCTCGATACGGATATCGACAAAAACGACCCATGGGACAGATTGATATCCTCGCGGCTCTATACACCCGACAAACATCAGAGATTGAGACAGCAGATAGTCCTGGGGATTGGCGGATATAGGATGCTCGAAGAGCTCGGTATCAAATATTCGATACTCCATCTAAACGAGGGTCATCCTGCCTTCGCTCTCTTCGAAAGAGTCAGAGAGTTTATGCAGAGTGACGGAATGAGCCTCTCCGAAGCGGTGCAGAGAGTGCGCAAAACCTCCGTCTTCACCACGCATACCCCTCTTCAGGCCGGTACGGATGTATATGATTTCAATATGATGAGCGAAATGTTTTCGGAATATTGGGAGAGATTGGGGATGAGCAAAGAGCTCTTTCTTGGTTACGGTATGAATCCCGACGACCCCTCTTCCGGTTTCAATATGACCGTTTTCGGTATGAAGATGTGCGGGTATAGAAATGCCGTCAGTCGTAAGCATGCAAAGGTGGCTGCAGATATATGGAAGAGCCTCTTTCCCGATACTCCCAAAAAGAAGATCCCCATAGAGTATATCACCAACGGAATACATATTCCCACATGGATGGGAGACGGACTTAGAGCCAGGGTGGATGAGGTACTCGGTGAAGGCTGGATAGATATGCAACAGATAGGAGATATATGGAGAAGAGTGGAGGATCTGGATGCACAAGAGATATGGAAGATACACTACGACTACAAGGTCAGATTGGTCAATTTCATACGGGAGAGAGTGCGCAAGAGATGGTCGGAGGAGAGTATAGATCCTATGGTGGGTATGGCCGAGGGGGTTATGCTCGATCCCGATGTACTCACGATTGGCTTCGCGAGAAGAATGACATCCTACAAGCGTCCGTCTTTGATTCTCAGAGATCTCGACAGACTCGAAAAGATAGTCAACGACAAGGCTCGACCGGTACAGATAGTCTTCGCAGGCAAAGCGCATCCAGCCGATATACCGGGCAAGAAGATTCTACAGGAGATTTTCAAGGTCTGCAGCGATTCCAGATTCAGGGGCAGACTCGCTTTTGTCGAAGACTATGGAGAGGAGGCGGCCAAATATCTGGTAAGAGGTGTGGATGTCTGGCTCAACAACCCGACTATACCGATGGAAGCGTGCGGTACCAGCGGCATGAAGGCCTCCGTCAACGGTACTCTGCATCTATCGGTATCGGATGGCTGGTGGGATGAGGCCTACAATGGGAAAAACGGCTGGAGCTTCGGAGAAAAAGTTTCGAATGACGAGAAGGATGCCGATGCACTCTACGATATCATCGAAAAGGAGATTGTACCGCTCTATTACGATAGAGGACACTCCAGCCTGCCTATGGGATGGATCGAGATGATGAAAGAGGCTATGGTCTCCATTACCCCCGCATTTTCCGCGAGGAGAATGATGGGGGAGTATATGAGCAAATTCTATATCCCCATTACCGAATGTTGTCGCGAGGAGAAGTAAAGCCGTAATATTCTCAAGTTCGAAACATCGATTTTGTGGATTGTTTTCACAATCGCGCAACTGCAATAGAATAGAAGTATCCTATTGAGAGCAGGATGATTACGATGAGCAGGGTAGAAGTCTCTACTCCTTTTGGATGGACTTTTGATTTTCGAGGCGATAGTTGCCCCCTATAAACTCCGATGCCGATTCCGCGACTGAAGTCGCCGGTAAAATCTTGCATAGAGCAGGGTTCAAATTTAGCCGTTGCGAGATGGAGTCCGAAACCCAAAGGAGTCGGAGGCTTCAGCCCTGTACAGATGGTAGATGGACTTTCGCTTTCCATTTCGATGGCGAGTTCTATGAACTCCGACACGATTCCGCGACTAAAGTCGCGGCCCCGGGTAGATGAATTTCTTCTTTTCGAAGCGATAGTCAGTCTTTTGTGAACTCCGATGCCAACCCTCGGATAGGGTCACGGTTCCGAAACAGCGACAACTCTTCTATGACGGCGACTTCTCTTGCCGGTAGGGTCTTGTGTATAGCGGGAGCAATCGATGAGGGGGCTGTCAATAGAGTCTGTACTCTACGAAGATTATGATTTTGGTCTTCGTTTTTGGGCGCGGATAGTTCATATAGGCTGTCTTTATCACCTCTATGGTCTGCCTGTTGAGAGCATCGGAGGAGAGTCTCTTTTTGAGCCTCAAGCCGCTTATGTCACCGTTGGGATGGAGCCAAAATTCCACGATATTCGTCCCCTGCTGTCTCATAGCCGCAGCCTCTCGGGGATAACCCAGATAGTTGAGTGTCCGTTGTGAGATAATCAGTATCTTTCTGAGGTTTTCATCGATATAGCGCCTCTGCAGGGCACTCATTCTCGAGTAGCTCGAGCCGTAGAGATTCTCTATCAGCCTTCTGTCTGGTCCTTTGGGTCTATGTTGGACAAAAAGAGGCTTCCCGCTTTTGGGATACACCTTTCTCCTGCTCTTTGAGCTCGTTCTCTTTTCCTTCCGACTCTTTCGGAGACTCTTCTTCTTTTCGGAGACTCTCTTTTTCTCTTTTTCACTCCGTCGGCTCTCTTTTTTGGGCGGACTCTTCTTCGGACTCTGCGGCACTCTCACGGCAGAATCGGCAGGAGCCTCTTTTTCACTCTTCTGCTCTTTTGCGACACTCTCGCTCTTCTTGCGAATGGTCTCTTTTTTCGGGGTGGGAGTTTCCTTCGGGGGAGTCTCTCGACTCTCGCTCGGCTTCTCTTTTTTCGTCACCACCGGTGAAACACTCTTTGAGGGAGCGGGAGGCACACTCCTGCTTCGTGCTGGGGCGGGAGGAAGAGTTTCGAACTTTTTCAGATCCAGAGTCATTCTCTTTTTGTAAATCGACCTCTTCTTGGGCCGATTTTGTGTAAGCCAGACTATCGCGGCGACGATTGCAAGATGCAGCAGGAGTGAAACGACGAAACTAAAACGCAAATTCATAGCTACTCTCCACCCTCTCAAGCGCTCCATCAGGATATATGCCGATTCAATTTCGATATATATGATAAAAGTGTATAATTATAGGAAATTATATCCAAAGGGTCTTTATGGGTTACGAAAAGAGTGAAAAGGCGTTCAGAGAGGCGTTCAGATATATCCCCGGCGGAGTCGACTCTCCGGTACGGGCATTCGGAAGTGTGGGGGGTACTCCTCCCTTCATCGAAAGGGGTGAGGGTGCATACCTGTACGATATAGACGGTAATAGATATATAGACTATGTACAGAGTTGGGGGCCGCTCATATTCGGACACGCGGACAGAGATATAGAAGAGGCTGTGGTGCGTACGGCCGCCAAAGGTCTCAGCTTCGGTGCTCCCACCCAACTGGAAACGGAGTTGGCGAAGGAGATAGTGGAGCTATTCCCCTCCATCGACAAAGTAAGATTCGTAAACTCGGGCACCGAAGCCGTGATGAGCGCCATCCGCCTCGCACGAGGATACACAGGACGCAACGATATAGTCAAATTCACCGGCTGTTATCACGGTCATAGCGACTCGCTGCTCGTACAGGCCGGAAGCGGAGCGGCGACTTTCGGAAATCCGAGCAGTCCAGGGGTACCTGCCGACCTGAGTAAACATACACTTCTGGCAAAATACAACGATATCGAAACTGTGCGCAGATGTTTCGAAGATTCGACGGAGGGGATTGCCTGCGTCATCATAGAGCCCATAGCGGGCAATATGGGGCTGGTGCCGGCCGATAGAGAGTTTCTCGGAGCGTTGAGAAGACTTTGCGACGAATATGGGGCCCTCCTCATCTTCGACGAGGTGATGAGCGGATTCAGGGCATCTCTGCTCGGTGCGCAGGGGATAGTGGATACCAGAGCTGATATCGTGACTCTGGGCAAGGTGATAGGTGGCGGTATGCCTGTAGGGGCCTTTGGAGGCAGGAGCGATATCATGGCCATGCTAAGCCCGGAAGGGCCCGTGTATCAGGCAGGAACCCTCAGCGGCAATCCCGTAGCTATGGCGGCGGGTCTGGCATCTGTAAAAAAGCTCAAAGCCGACCCCTCCATATATGTGACGCTCGCAGGCAGAGCGAAAAGACTCATGGAGGGCTTCAAGGCTGCGGCCGATGCCGAGGAGATTGCGCTCGTAACGGAGGTGAGAGGCTCCATGTTCGGTTTCTTCTTCAGCGACAAAAGCGTAAGAAATTTCGAAGAGGCTCTCGAAAACGATACGGAGAGATTCGCCAAATTCCATTCGGCCATGCTCAGAAGAGGTATATATCTGGCCTGCTCTTCGTTCGAGACAGGTTTCATATCTACCGCGATAGACGACGAGATGATAGAAGAGAGTATAAGGGCCGCCTACGAGGCCATGCGAGAGATAAACGATTGACGGATGGATGATGGATAGAGAAGAAAACGAACCCAGATTCAAAAAAATAGCCGAAGGTGCCAACGACCTGAGTCTGGGTATCTCGATAGTGGTCGCTATTCTCATCGGTGTAGCGATAGGAATAGGACTGCAGAGACTTTTCGGTGTGGGATGGGTATTGTGGATAGGTGTGGCTATCGGTATCGCGGCGGCCGGCAGAAATATACAGATAGCCTACAAAAAGCAGAAGGCGTCTCTGGACGAACTGGCGAAAGACCCAAGATATAGAAAAATGGAATTTGACAATTACGACGAAGAGGATAGATGAAAAGGGCCCTCATTACACTCTCCATATCTCTATGCATACTTTTGCCGGCTCTCTATCTCTTCTCCCGTGAGGAGGAGCTCTACAGTTTCGCGATAGGATACATAAGCTCCTCCCTCGTTCTGCTGGCATCTTTCCGCAATTATGCGAAAGCGGTGCAGGCCCGCCTCGAAGCGGGTGTCGTTGATATCTCCGACGATAGGGATACGATAGATAGACTCGAAGACCCCTACGGACTCTACGAAGAGGAGAACGACGACGAAGAGAAGGATATAAGAGAGATAATAAAGAAGGAGAAGGCACTGATGAAGAGAAAACGGCGCTCCCTGATAAGAGTACTCGCAGATGCCTCTCCCGCTCTCTCGATACTCAGACTCGGAGCCTATCTCCTACTGATAGGAGGATTCTTCTACCTCAACAAAACCGGAAGACTCGATATTCTCCACTATCTCATATCTCTCTTCATACCTGTGCTATTGACCGTATGGTCACTCATGGCCGAGGCGAAGGAGTAGCTATGCAGAGGCTGAAGAGACCGGGGTACTGGATTTTGCTGCTGATTGCCCTGATTTACGGTATATATATCTCCGATTCATCTGCGAAAAACGAAATCGAGAAAAAGATGGATACGGGCCTCGAGAGAGTATCCTCCTATGCGGACAGGATATTCGAAGACCTCAGAAGAAGAGACTCCTACGCAGTGCAAAACTACTTCTCTCCGAGTGAGAGAAAAAAGATAGCTCTCGAAGATGTGGCTCTCTTTATCGATACGATAGATATGGATGAAAATGTCTCCGCCCACTGGAACGAGTGCAATATTAGCGGTGTGAATATCGAACTTAGTGGAACTGCCAAGAGCGAAGAGAGAAGTTATAGAGTGCAGATGATACTTATACGCAAAGGGGATGATGTGATGCTCAGGGCATTGAGAGTGGGAGATACGAATCTCTCCGGCAAAAATAGAGGTTTTCCTTTCGACTATTTGGTGGAGAAGTGGAAGGATGGATATGAAACGAAATGAGACAAAAGCGGGTTTCGTGGCCGTAGTGGGCAGACCCAACGCCGGGAAGAGCACTCTGCTCAATTTTCTCGCCGGAGAGAAGCTTGCGATGGTATCCAAAAAGGCCCAGGCGACCAGAAAGAGGATGAATATCATCGTGATGCACGAGGAGGCGCAGATAATCTTCGTAGATACTCCCGGCATACACGAAAAGGAGAAACTTCTCAACCGTTTCATGCTCGAAGAGGCGATGAAGGCCATAGGAGATGCGGAGCTGATACTCTATCTGGCACCTGTGCAGGACTCTCTGAAGGAGTATGAGAAGTTCCTCCGGATAATACAGGAGAGAGATATACCGCATATTGTCGTATTGAGCAAAACAGACAGAGTCTCCAACGAAAAGGTACTCGAAAAGATAACGGACTATCGGAAATATCAGGAGCGTTTCGAGGCTCTGATCCCCTGCTCTACGAAAGAGAAGGGGTGCGCCGGACATCTTCTCGATACAATCGTGAAATATCTCCCCGTCCATCCATGGTACTACGACCCCGAACTCATGACGACAGAGAATATAAGAGATATATACAGAGAGCTCATCAGAGAAGCGATATTCGAAAAGCTGAGCGACGAAATACCCTACGAGAGCGATGTCGTGGTCGATAGAGTCGAAGAGGGAGAGGATATTGACAGGGTATTTGCCACCATCGTTACCGAGAAGGAGAGCCAGAAGAGGATGATAGTAGGCAAAGGTGCGCAAAGTATCAGACGGCTGGGGAGTCATGCCAGAAAGACGATGGAGAGATTCTCCGGCAAAAAGATATACTTGGACCTTCATGTCGTCGTCCGAAAAGGCTGGAGCAAAAACAGAAAATCTCTCGAAGAGCTGGGCTATATATTCTGAATCCTGCCCTATGCAGAGAGATTGCAAAGTCCTCTTTCTAAGCGACCACATATTCTCTTTTCATGGAGGCAAGGCCTACTCCTATGAGTTCGCCTATGAAAATCTGGCGATTTACGCCGAACTCTTCGGCAAGGTGAAAGTGATGGCCAGATATAGAGATATCGACCGCCTACCTCCCGACATCCCCGAAGCGGAAGGGGAAAATGTGCAGATAATACGGATGGAGAATCTCTCGACTCTGAAATCGTATCTGAATTTGCGCAGAAGAATGGCCGGGAAGATAGAGAAGGAGCTTCGGGATGCCGAGCTCCTCATAGCCAGACTTCCTGGGGAGATAGCGCTACTGGGAATAGAGCTGGCAAGCAAAATGGGAAAGAGCATACTGGCCGAAGTGGCCGGCTGTGCCTACGATATGCTCAGACACTACGGCGGAATCAAAGCCGCACTCTACGCCCCTATCATGGAGAGCAGAGTCCGTCGGGCGGTAAAGAGGGCCGATGCCGTGCGCTATGTCACCGATAGATATCTCCAGAGCAGATATCCGCCTGCGGAGGGTGCCTTGACGGCGTCGATAGCCGGTGTGCGTCTCGAAAGAGGCGATGAGACGGAAGTAAAATCCGCAAGAGAGAGGCTCGAATCTCTCAAGGGAGATATCGTATTGGGCACCATCGCCAATATCGATATGAGATACAAGGGTATCGAAAGAGCCCTGGAAAACTTCGCCCTCGTAAAAAGAGAGTTCCCCTGCTCGATATACAAAATAGGCGGACCCGGCGAACGAAAGAGATATGAGGCCCTGTGCAGGAGACTGGGTGTAGAGGATAGTGTCGTCTTCGACGGAGTACTCCCCTCGAGGGAGAGTGTACGGCGGTGGCTTGGAGGGATAGACATATATATACAGCCAAGCTTCGCCGAAGGTCTTCCCAGAGCGTTGATAGAGGCGATGGGCGAAGGCTGTGTCGTCGTCGCATCGAATGTCGGAGGCATACCGGAAGTGCTGGATGAGGAGTTCATCTTCGATATCCGCAGCAGATTCGGACTCTACTCGAAAATAAAAACTCTCTCTCGTAGAGACGACCTTTTCGATATCGCGATGGAGAATTTCCGCCTTAGCCGAAAATTTACCGCCGACATAATGGATGAGAAGAGGAGAGCTTTCTACGAAGAGGTGAGAGACTCTTTCACCTCAACGACCGACGAAGGCTGAGAGATATTTTTTCATCAGACGCAAAGGTCTGACGAGATAGTAGAGAAAGTGGAGCGAGGGTGGCAAATCGAAGAGAGCGTATTCGTTGGCCGTAGGCTCGAGAACGACTCTTTTGAAATATAGCGACTTCTCCCAGGGTCTCTGCAATAGAGCCATCATGGCCAGCACTCTGGCCACCATCCCCCTCTCCCGCCTCCAGTTGGAATATACGAACTCTTCGAAATCTTCGAGTATTTCGATCTTTGTATCTATCTTCCGTTCGATTGCGGGCGGCAGAGGAGTGGCGAAGAGTCTATGCGAGATATATGGAGCGAAGAGGAATATGGGAGAGTTGCAGATAGAGCCGTAGCCCCTCTCCATCTTTTCCCAGTCAAGCTCCCCTTGCCTTATCAGAGCGTCTATATCTGCTATCCACCCTATTCTACTCCAGAAATGTTTGGCACCATGAATCGAGAGATAGAGGAGCATACTCTCCCTATCGAGAGTATGGAAGGTGTGAGTGCCCATATTCAGCTCTCTTCGGCCACTCCATATCCTGCGCATATCCATCTGTACCGGAAAATGTCGATCAAAAAGCCTCCAGTGAAGCTCTACCGCAATCCCCTTTTCCCTGTTTAGCAGTGATATATCCTTGCTCCCCTTGCAGCGTATCTTTTTGCGCCTCCAGGCAGTGGAGGGAGACTCTTCATATCCCCGACTTTCGAGTATCTCTACGGCTCTTTCCCTCTCGGACTCCTCTATCAGAATATCGAGGTCCCCGAACTCTCTCATGAATATATTGCCATAGAGCAAATATGAGAGTGTAGGGCCTTTGAAGTGGATGGTATCTATACCATTTTCCCCGAAAAGTCTCTCTATCTCTATGAGCTCCTTCATCATAAAGAGATTTTTACGCAAAAGATATTCATGACTTTGGCGCACCTTCGCGAATATCTCCTTCGTGAGAGCTTCGGGGTTTCTATAAATGAACGGTGTCAGTGCGTGGCGCCGAATAAAGGAAAAGAGCTCCGAGGGCTCGCTACAGAAGTCGGAAAGTATAGCCGAATATATATCGCCACTCCTTTGCATAGCATTCGAAAAAAGGCCCGAGTCCTGCCAATGAGCTCTTTTCATAGCGAAACCTCCGATTCGTGGTAGAATACCACAAAAGTAATATGAAGCGGAATAAAGGCAGAGGATGAAGGTCGAAATAAAAGAGAAGGTGGAATATGAGGTCGATCTGAAAAAGATCGTAACGATATTTTTCAGATTCAGATATATGATAGCCTCGTTCACTCTCATCGGTGCCCTTGTGGCTTTTGTCATAGGCTACTTCAAGGCAAATATATATCAAGCTACGACAACGGTGGAGGTGCAGGTACGAAGTTGGTTCTCTTCTGCGAACAAGGACCCCAGAGCCAATGCACTCACGGGAGAGATGGTCAGCAATATCAATACGGAAATGGAGATAATAAAATCGAGATTCGTAGCCCAAAAGGCTCTTACGAAGGTCGATTTCAGCCATAGATATTATGTACGAAAGGGGCTATTGGAGAAAGAGCTTTATAAGAATTCTCCGTTCAAAGTCGATTTGAGACTGGGCTATGGCAGGATTTTCCATCTATATCCCGTAAGCGAGAATAGTTTTCGTCTCGAGACCAAAATTACCGTAGATGGAGAAAAGAGAAATTTTTCCCAAATATTCACCTACGGAGAGAGAATATCCAATCTCTTCTTCGATTTGACCGTCAATAGAGACAGGCAATATTCGATGAATGCAAAAGAGTATAGATTTGTCGTTTTGGATCCGAAAGGCCTCGCCGAAACGGTAAGTGGAAGAATCTCCGTCGCACCTGTTTCGAGGAGAAGTACGATTTTGGGTATCTCTTTCAGGGGTACGGTTCCGCTTAGGGTACGGGAATTTTCAATCGCTCTTGCAGAGGTTTATCTAAACCAAAGCGTGGATAGAAGGACCTGGGAAGCAAGTAAGACAATCGTTCTCATAGACAGACAGATGGAAAAAATCAAAAAGAAGATAGAAGAGATAACCAAAAAAATAGAAGATTTCAGCAAAGAGACACATACGGTCAATGTCGATAAGAGGATCGAAGCCCTTTCGGAGAAATTGGCCGATCTTGAATCCAAAATATTGACTATGCAACTTCAAAACGAACTCCTGAAATCCCTCTACGATAGAATCAAGAGTGCCAAATCGCTCGAAACACTCACATTTGCGGGTATAGGCATCGAGGATGAAGCGCTCTTTGAGCTTCTCAAGGAACTCAGGGAGCTGATAATGAAAAAAAAGGAGCTTTTGAGGGATTATACATTGGCACATCCTCTGGTCAAAAAAAGTAATGCAAGAATCTTAGTATTGAGCAAAATAATAGAAGAGGCTGTCGGGAATATATATAAAGGTACACTCGAAAAAGAGAAGTTGCTAAAAAAACAGAGGAGCGATATCGAAAACGAACTGGCGAGACTGCCGGAAGAGCAGCGCAAATATCTCACATTGAAGAGGGACCTTCAGGGAAATGAGTCGTTCTATGCCTACCTTCTCGAGAAGAGAACGGAAGCCGAAATAAGAAAAACATCCAATATGAACCTCAATAGAATCCTCGATAAGGCTCTTGTGCCCAGCTATCCGATAGCACCGAAAAGAAAAATCTATATCCTGCTCGGTATCTTCATCGGATTTTTCATAGGCACGATATTGGCGTTTGTCAGAGATATAATGGATGATAGAATCAAAACAGAAGATGAACTCAAAACATTGACCGACATTCCAATGCTCGGCACCATTCCGCACTTTAGCAAAGGTAAACGAGAAAACGATCTGGTCGTATTTGACGATCCAAAATCACTCGCCTCCGAAGCCTTTAGAAATACGAGAACCAACATGCAGTTCATGAGTACGAGAAAAAGCGGAATCGTCATAGCAGTTACATCGACTATTCAGGGAGAGGGAAAAACCATAGTGAGTGTGAATCTTGCCGCTATAATCAGCCTTACGGGCAAAAGAGTACTCCTGCTGAGTATGGATATGAGACGCCCCTCTTTGCATAGAATCTTCAATCTATCCTCCGAAAGGGGAATGAGCAATATTCTTTCCAACCACTCCGAAGTGGAGGATGTAATCTGTAAAAATGTATATGAAAACCTCGATGTCATAACCTCCGGTCCGATTCCTCCGAATCCGAGTGAATTGATCGGAAGCGACATACTGCCACCTCTCATCGAAAAATTCAAAGGAGAATATGATGTAATTATCATAGACACTCCCCCGATAGGTCCGGTAACCGATTCCAAACTACTCATCCCACATTGTGATATAGTGGCCTATATATTGCGCGCAGGTTACTCGAGGAAAAACTTCATCGATGCAATGGAAGAGATCTACCTTGAAAAGAATAGTCATGGGGTAGGATTCGTACTCAACGATTTCGATGTCAACAAACATGGCTATGGTTACAGCTATGGATACGGCTACGGTTATGCGGCCAAATATGGTTATCACTATAAAGAGTCCGAAGAGAACCTAAAGAGTAAAATTATAAAATTTCTCTCCAAATTCGGCAGATGGAGCTAAGATAGTTTATGTTCCCATTCGGCAAAAAAAGAACGATAGGCAATAGGAAGTACGAAAATATAGGTCGTAAACTTGAAATAGATATACACTCGCACATAGTACCCGGTATAGATGACGGTTCATCGAATCTCGAAGAGAGTATGCGGATGATCTCTTCACTCCGTGCGATAGGCTATAAAACTCTCATCACAACACCGCATGTGATGTATGAAGGTTATAGCAACAGTAAAGATAGTATATTAGAAAAGTTCGACATATTGAGAGAAGAGGTCGAAAGAAGAGGCCTCGAAATAGCTCTGGAGATAGCGGCGGAATATTATATGGATGAAGGATTACAAAATCTTCTTCGGCAAAAGAAGATTTTGACTGTAGGCGATGCCCATATACTCTTCGAGACAGCATATATCTCGATGCCGAACAATTTCGAAAGTATGATATATCTCATGAGAATGAAAGGCTACACTCCCATAATCGCCCACCCCGAACGCTACCTATATGTAAAAGAGCCCGAAGTTATCTATGAAAGATGGAAAGAGCTGGGTATAGAATTTCAAGTCAATCTCAACTCTTTTACGGGATATTACGGTAATCTCGCATTGCAAAGGGCCAAATGGCTGGCTAAAATGCGAATGATAGACTATCTGGGTAGCGATTTACATGATATGCAACAGTTCGAGGCGATAAAAAAGGGTATATGGAGAGTCGATATGAAGGAGGTGATAGATTCCAATCCTATTAAAAATATTAAAGTACTGCAATCATAATCCCCCTATTCAATAAAGTACTGTTAAGCTATATATGATATTATTCAATATTATATGATAGAATCGAATCAATTTCGTCATTTTCAAAGAAGAGATAGATATAGAAGTATGGTATCGCTCCTATGACGACCCATTAATATTGATATATGGAGTGCAAATTTATATAAAGAGAGGCGATGAGACAGCTTTATTTGGGAATAATTGCCGTTTTTTTAATCATCACACTTTCAGCTTGTCGCTCCTATACACTTTTTAAGACACCCAAATCCCCACCCATCGAGCTCAAAGGAGATATAAAATATGAATATATCATGCAACCGTTCGATAGGGTTGTTATCTATCTATATAAATATCCAGAGTTGGCCGCAAGTAATCTTACGAGTGCCACAAACAACAATGATGAGCATGACGATATGAGAGGCTCCATGCTCGATTCGGAAGGAAAGATCTCTCTTCCTCTTCTGGGAAGGGTCAAACTATCTGGAATGACTCAACCGCAGGCTTCGAGAATGCTTGAAAAACGGTATGCCAAATTTGTCAAAGAGCCCTCCGTAACGATTCAGGTGGTCAACAAGAGAGTATATGTTCTGGGCGAAGTGAGAAACCCGCAAAGCATCGTTATCGACAGGGATTTGACAACCCTTTTCGAGATACTTTCCAATTGCGGTGGATTTACAGATAGCGCCCAAAGAGAAAATGTCATAATCATTAGTCACGATGCACATGGCAAGTCCACTCTACGAAGAGTGGATCTTGGGACTTTCAAAAGAGTGGTGATGACAAATATTCTCATAAAGCCTGGAGATATCATATATGTTCCACCCGACGGCTGGAAGGAGTACAATCTAAATTTCAACAACTATCTATCGATATTGAGAACCATCAATCAGGTAGCAGCATCATATTTCACACTCAAGAGTATTTTCGACTGAAGATAGCGAAATACTTTTGCAGTGACAGGAGCGTAAAATTTGTCCGAACTACTCTTCGCAATATCCATTACCGCTATTGCCTTGAAACTATTCGCCATCTTTTCGGATAGATTCGGACTGGTCGATATACCCAACGACAGAAGTTTCCATACGAAAGCGGTTCCAAGAGGAGCGGGTATGGTATTTGGCACTATCGCCCTAATCGTATCGGGGTATCTCTATCCCAAAATATATTCACAAATGAGCTATGTCATATCATCCATAGTCATAGTGATCTTCGTGGGTATCTTGGACGACAGATATCGGCTAAGTCCGAAAGTGAAGTTTCTCGCCATCGCCGTATCGAGCATGATTTTATACTTCAATGGTCTAAAGATAGATTATGTAGGCACCTATATGCACGAAGATATCTATCTCTCATGGCTCTCTCTACCTTTTACATATTTTGCGGTGGCCGGTTTCACCAATGCCATGAACCTCATCGACGGCTTGGATGGGCTATGTGCCACGATAGCTATCGGCATATTTTCACTCTATGTAGTGATCGGATATAAATATGACGATCCTTTCATCATGTTCATCTCACTCGGCTTCATAGCGACACTCATCGCATTTTTGTTATACAACTGGTATCCCGCTTCGCTCTTCATGGGTGATAGCGGGTCGCTATCTCTGGGCTTCGCCATATCCGTAATATCGATAAAGGCTCTCGAATACCTGCCCGCCCCAACCATACTCTATATCGGAGCGATACCCATACTCGACACCTTTTTCGTAATTGCAAGAAGAAAGAGCGACGGTCTTGGAGCTATGACTCCGGATAGATGCCATCTACACCATATACTCCACAAGTTTACACGGAGTGTCCCACTGACAGTTACCATACTCCTTGCCATACAGATTGTCTTTTTCGCAATAGCCTATTTCGTGCATAAGCTGGAGAATCAGATATACGCTCTCATTCTGTTTCTCGTGCTTTTTCGCCTGATATACGAAAGCGGGATATTTTTGATCAAAAAATCCAAGATGGAGTGTTTTAGTGAACAACGGAGGCAATAGTATGCGAAAAATAACAGCGATAATGTTTCTCCTTTTGCTATTTTTGAATTTCGCTTTTTCAGAAGATATCAAGATAGCGAGCTGGAATGTCGAAAATCTCTTCGATATGCAAAGGGATTCTACGGAGTACGAGGAGTATATTCCAGGCAGGCACAACTGGACCAAAAAGATGATGAGAAAGAAACTCGAACATATCGCCGATGTCATCTGCGACCTCGATGCCGACCTTATCGCACTTCAGGAGGTAGAAAACGAAAACATACTCAGAAAACTTCAAAAACTGCTTGCGAAAACAGGATGCCCCTATAGATACAGAGCCATCGCCAAAGACCCCGGAAGAGCGGTACATGTGGCACTACTGTCGAAATTGAAAATAGCCTACAGCAGAGAGATATATCCAAAAAGATACGGGCTTCAAAGAGCCATTCTCGAAGTCGGATTGGAGGCTTCGAAGAGTCTCACACTCTTTATAAACCACTGGAAATCGCAAAAGGGCCCCGAAAGTGGCAGAGTGGTCTATGCAAAAGCTCTGAGAAAAAGGCTCGAGTCACTACCGAAAAAGAGTGAATATATCGCCCTTGGTGACTTCAACAGCGATGTCCTCGAATATAGACGGATGGATGCAAAACATAACGATACGGGAGGGGTGAGCGGTATAAATCAGATCCTCAGAACGACGATAGGAAGGCATACATTGCGATGTGACGACCTCGTGAGATGTTCGCAAAAGGAGTTCTGTCTCTGCAATCTGTGGATGGAGCTCCCTGCGAAAGATAGATGGAGCCACAACTTTTTCGGGAAAAAGAGAGCGCTCGATGCCATTTTGATACCAAAAACCCTGCTCGACGGCAAAAAGTGGGAGTATATACGGGGAAGCTTCGGCGTATTTAGACCAGACTACCTCTTCGGCAGACATGGGGAGATAAAAAGGTGGGAATATAAAAACGGCAGACATAGAGGCAGAGGCTATTCCGACCATCTACCCATCTACGCCCTCTTCCACCTCGAAGAGCCCTCCTTATACGAGCGCATCGGCTCCATCTTTTCGAAAAAAGAGGAGACGAAGAGACAAAAGAGCGATAGTTTGCAAAAGAGAGAAAAGAGGGTCGAAAGCATAGAAGAGCTTATAGACTCTTTCGAAAAATCTTCACTCACCTTTCCCATCTTGCTTGAAGATATATCCGTCATCTACTCAAACGGACGCACGGCGGTGCTTCAGAAGAGTCCGGGCAAAAGGGCCATACTGCTCTACGGCTGCGCCTACGGGCTGAAGATATCCGGGCGCTACGATATCGAGATTTTCGATATGAAAAACTACAAAGGCACTCCAGAAATTACAGATATGGAGATTGTCCGTACGAAAGGGAGAGTGCGGAAGGAGGATTTTATCGAAAAGTTCGACCCATCGATGCTAAAGAAAAGCAATATATCCAAAGTCGTATCGGATATAGAAGGAATATATCGAAACGAATATATTCAGAGTGGTGGAAAACAGATAAGAGTATATTTCAAAAAGCGGAAACAGAGACCGAAAAACGGAAGTCGTATCAAGATAATGAGAGCACAAATTGGATACTATAACGACAAATACGAGCTTGTAGTTTGGAGTACAAAAGATTTTGTTGTGGAGAGGTAGATGGAATATTACAATTGGATATTGGCTTTTCATGTCATGAGTTTTACGAGTTGGATGGCTATGCTCTTCTACCAACCTAGGCTCTATGTCTATCACAGTGAAAATGCCGACAACAGCGGTTTTGTCGAAGTGGTGAAGATTCAGGAGTACAAACTCCTCAAATATATTGGCAATCCCGCCATGTGGGCCACGATTCTATCTGGAGGGCTCATGTCGTGGCTCAATAGCGCGATATTTGCAAGCGGTATCTGGATATATGCGAAGCTTCTCTTCGTGTCCCTGCTTTTTGCATACCATCTATCTCTGGAGTATCACAGGAAAAAGCTTATCGACAACCCCTCGTACAGACCCGGTAAATTCTACCGTTTCTACAACGAGGTCCCTACACTCCTGATGATTGGTATCGTGATATTCGTAGTTGTAAAACCGTTTTGAAATTCTATTGAAAGGATATTGCATGAAT
Source organism: uncultured Nitratifractor sp. (assembly GCA_913054475.1). Lineage (GTDB taxonomy): Bacteria > Campylobacterota > Campylobacteria > Campylobacterales > Sulfurovaceae > Nitratifractor. Next base: position 4,426 of record CAJXJF010000026.1, on the reverse strand, counting down.
CTACCCCATCTTTCCGTTGTAAACATAGATCTCCCTTTTCAGATTCCACAGCTCGTGCATCCATGTATGATACATATGGTGATCGCCCTGCCGATTCTGATAGTTCTGCTGGAGTTCGTCAATATCATAGCGAAGAAAAAGAGTCTCGGAGTATTGAGTTTTTTCTTCATCGTCATATTGGGAGCTCTGGTATTCTTCGCATATCTCAGCGGCAGCGCCGATGCCTCACTCGCTTCGAAAACTCTGGATGCCCAGAGCAGACTCCTTCTGGATGCGCACAGGGAGATAGCCGTCTATCTGCTCTATGGTTCCACCATACTGCTTCTATTGAAAATTCTCAGCATCATAGCGAGAGGGCCCGTTACGAGAGTCGTTTTTCTTCTATTCCTCCTGCTATTTACAGCAACGATGCTCAACAATGCCAAAAAGGGTAAAACCCTCGTATATGAGTATGGTGTAAATGTCAAAAAGAGGGATATACCCATAAAGGCGAAAGAGAAAAGAGAGGATACGACTATCCCTAAAAAGAGCGAAAAGAGCGATACTCCAGTATCGAAGGAGCATACGATTGGGAATGGGAATATCGAAAAGGAGAAGAATGTCTCTCTACCAACCGGTGATATGAATGTCAGCGAAGAGGGGAATACAAGCGCATAGGAAACCAAGAGCAGAAGCCCCGAGCGGCCCCGCCTTCGGGAGATTCGAAGGGAAATAAATACGACTCACTTCACATTTACCTCTACAGGGTCGCTCTCCCAGAGACCGTGTTTGGTACAGTAACTCATCGCAGTCAGTTTAAGTTTGCCTTTGGGCACGATATGGAAATCCACCTCCACATGTCCCTTTTCGTTTCCAAGTGTACCGGGAGTGAATGTCGCCTGCGCAAGAAGTGTTTCACCATTCCATAGCTGAACATATGCTATATAGTGATCGAAATCGTCCGGATGGCTATATTCGTTTCCAACCTTCACCTTTACACAGAAAGGCTCGCCTATCTTCGCACTTGCATCACAATGTACGAAAGGAGAGTGACGGTCTATATAGTCCTTTTTCGCTTCTCTCTCCACACTGTCTATATCGACATATCTGTTTATCTTTGGCATTTACAATCCTTTTTCTTGATTTACATCAAGAAGTATAGCATAAATGGTCGGCAAACAGGATAAATTTCCTCCTCTTTAAGAAAGAAAACGAAACTCTGCTACATTTACCCGCCTTGCGCACTCCTTATCTCACTCCGCCACCATATCCGTAGAGCCGTAATCGAAAAAGATCTTTTCGAAATCCAAGACCACTCCATCCTCGATTTTGACCTTCTCGCTCTCCAGAAGCCTTATCTTCTCCCGTACACCGCCCTGTGCACTATAGTTTCCGACTCTTGCATCGGAATAGACCACTCTGTGGCACGGCACTTCGGGAGCGTAGGGATTTTTTCCTACCGCCCTGCCCACGGCTCTGACTCCCCCAGTACCTATATACGAAGCGATGGCACCATAGGTAGTGACCCTCCCTTCGGGTATCATCGATATGGCTCTATAGACCTTCTCCTGAAACTCCGTAATCACTATCTCTCTCCCGTATGGAAACTCCAGCTTTTGAGCAAACTCTTTCCTCCGGCATTCGCTCTAAACTCCACTCTGTAGCTGCTATTTTTGTGAAGTCTGTTTCGAGGAATCAATACGAAAGTATTCTCTCTCAGCTTCGCATAGGGGTCGTTGGCGCGAGAGAGAATCTTCACACCCTTCACCCTCTTTCCATCTCTGTAGAGTCTGAAACTTTTCATCGAGACTCTGCCGTAGTATGCGGGATTGAAACTTATCGTAATTGGATATCCGGCATTTTTGAGATTGGCGACCGGGTCGGGACGCTCATGCACGAAACCCAGGGGTATATTGCGGGCGCCTTCGAAGGGGTAGCAGACGATTTTCGCACTCTTGCTCTCGATATCCCTTAGTGCTTTTTTGAAGAGTCCTGCCGGAAGTTTTATCGAAGAGTTGGCACATACACCATATATATATTCACCCTCCACATCCGAATGGGCCTTGCCACAAAGCCTCTCTATGGACGAGAGACTCATATCGTAAACGAAGACGCTTCTGTATCTTCCCGCCCTAGCTATACCTATGGAATCCACCCTCATATCGAGAAAGGCGAGACGGTGATAGACTGTAGAAAACAGCGTATCTATCGAATCTGCATATCTCCTCTCTCCGAAGGAGATGTTTTCCACCACAACTCTCGCCGAATAACCTGCCTTCACGATTCTCGAAGATGGAGTCATCCCGCTATACTCTTTCGAGCCTCTTCTCTCTTCATGTCCCTTCTCTGCGCTAGCGGCAAGATATCTCGCATGTGCATACGCCGCCCTCTTCAGACGATAGTCCGCTCTCAATGCCGGCAAACCGCCGCTATGTCTGATTTTGTTGAGATATGCAAGTGCATCTTTATAGCTATCGGCACGAAAAGCAGTTATACAAAAGAAAAGGAGGAGAAGCGCTCTCATCAAATTACCTTTCTTACATCTTATCAAAGAGAACTATTATACTATACATCGATTTGAACTCTTTTCAGCGATAGTCTGCTTCATCCAGAATGCGGTAGTAACAAGAAGTGATATAGTCAGATTGTTGATTGAACTTATAAAATCGTTTCAATAATAGTTAATGATAAAATATGGAATAAATGCCGAGGGGATACTGTTTTACTCTAAAGCAGATCGAGCACTTTCGACAAAAAAGCATTCGATATTTTCGATTTTTTTTATAGAGACAGAAATAGACTTCAGGAGAGGGTGGCGACACTACCCTCTCCTACTTGCAATACCCCCGAAATTCAAGAGAGATAGCAGCAGTGAAGTCTATACGGCCTCACCATCACCAAGGTGATGGTACAAATGTTTTGATGGTGCTGGGTAGGTTTTGATGGTTTGGACACTCGTATGCATTTCCACCGAAACGGATGAAAACGAGAGAAGTGTTGTTGTAGATCTCATAATCTATTTACTTGCTTTTAAAAATATAAAAGACGAATCTGTTCCTTTTACATATTTTTTATCAAAATTACAAAATCCTGCCTTTTTCAGATATTGTATAATCTCATTGCTGGAATAAAACATTGCATTTGTATAAAATTTGCTTTTTTTACTTTTTTGTTGATATTTTATTCCTAATTTGGAATTTTTATCAACATACCCGACTACAAAAAAGCCATCCTGCTTTAAGATTCTGTAAACTTCTTTAAAAGATTTTAGAATATCATCAACAAAGCAAACAGTTGTAATCATCGTTGCAAAATCAAATTTGGCATCTTCAAAAGGTAAATTTTCGGCAATACCGCTTATGACTTTCAAACCTTTGGAAACTGATATTTTAGCCATTTCAGAAGATGGTTCCACCCCTATTTCGATGCCTACCGGTATAGCGAACCTTCCCGTACCTATACCTATCTCCACTCCATTTTTAGCATCTTTGACTAATGATTTTAGAGTTTTTAATTCCTCTTCATATAAATCACTATTCTTTTCAAACCATTCCTCATACTCTAAACAATATTTTTCAAAAGATTCTATTTTTGCCATTAAAAAGTCAATACCTTATCGCATTCAACTACCCAATTAGCTAAATCATTCATGGTACCTTTTATCTCATCATTAAAATATGGTTGATTTTTATTTAATCCACATCTTGCTTGACAAGTTCCACACACTTTTAACTTTACACCATTTTCATACAATTCCTTTAACATTTGAACTAAATCAAACTCATAAAAATCAGGTTTTTCAGTTGTATCTCTTGCCAAATCAACACTATCATTCATCAAAAATATGTAAACCTCTTTACCTTTTTCATGCAAAGTTTTTGCCAATCTCAAAGCATTCCATGTTACATCACTGCCATCATAAGGTTGATGATTGAATACCATTAATATACTCATTCTTCCTCCTTTTTTAGTTACTACTAATTAAATCTGTAGTATCTTTATAACTATATTATTGTGTGAACACTTTCATATCTATAGCCAGATATCTTACAGTAGTAAGATACAAGCAACGCATTGCTAAAGTGCGAAAATATGTCAAAATGACATTCTTTCTATATCAACCCTTTTGCCATGCTATAGAACCCAGAAAAGATATATCCATACCTTTCTTCAAGATATCGCCTCATATTCGAGTAGTATAACAAAGTGTAGCTTATGATACACAGAACCGCCACTATTGCCGCGAAAAGCTCAAAATGAAAACCAAAGACCTTAATACATTCTACAATCACAATCGCCTTCATGCCTCGTTGAACTATGACAAAGTGATGAATGTCTATCTATATGTTATAAAATAGGCTGCCTGAGGTGCTTTACATTCTCATCCTTTCAAATAGCTACACCCACTCACAATAGAGCAGCCTGAATCCCTGAAATATCACCACTA
>CAJXJF010000025.1 GCA_913054475.1 uncultured Nitratifractor sp. | reverse complement strand
GTTTAGATATACAATTAATGGCAAAAGGAAACTAACAAGCTTTGGAAAATATCCAGAAATAAATCTAAAAAAAGCAAGAGAAATAAAAACCAAATGGCAAGAGATGATAGAACAAGGAATTGATCCTTTAGAAGAAGATCAAAAAGAAAAACAAAAAGAGATAGTAGCTATCTTAGATAAATTCGACACCCTCACAAACTCCATAAGCGAAGGTTTGCCAAAAGAAATAGAGCTTCGCCAAAAGCAGTATGAGTATTATCGTGACTTGCTTTTGAACTTTCCAAAACCAGAGATATAGAGGTATAAGATGGGAAATACATTAAGAGAAATTGCAGAGCAACTACAAGCTTCCCCTAAAAAAGTCCAACTTATCTATGCATTTAATGGAATGGGGAAAACCCGTCTTTCACGAGAGTTTAAAAAGTTGATTGAAACAACCCATGATGAAGAAGAAGATGATAGTTCTGAACATTCAGAACTATCACAAAAAAAGATTCTTTATTATAGTGCTTTTACTGAAGATTTATTTTATTGGGACAATGACTTAAATGGTGATGAAGAGAGAAAATTAAAGATACACCCTAACGCTTTTACAAAATGGGTATTTCTCGAGCAAGGTAAAGAGCGAGATATTGTAAATTACTTTCAGCATTATACAAGTCTCAAATTAACACCGAACTTCAATACATTTTTTTCTGAGGTAAGCTTTTCATTAGAACGAGGTGGTGACGATAATTTGAATAATCTCAAAATCTCAAAAGGAGAGGAGAGCAATTTTATATGGAGTATATTTTATGCTTTGTTAAAAGAAGTTGTCGAGGTTTTAGAAGAAGAAGACAACGATACTTTCGATAACATAGAATATGTCTTTATAGATGATCCAGTAAGCTCACTTGATGATAATCATTTAATTGAATTGGCAGTTGATATCGCTAATTTAGTTAAATCAAGTAAATCCAAATTAAAATTTATCATAACGACACATAATCCATTGTTTTATAATGTCTTATCCAATGAATTTAATAATAAACTATGTAAAGACCCTGAGGCTGAAACAAAGGAGTGGATCTATAAACCTAAACACTCACAAAAGTATCGTTTAGTCAAAAGAAGCGATGGAAGTTTTCAACTTACCGAACTGGGAAATAATACACCATTTTCGTATCATCTATCCCTACTTTTTGAGATTAAGGAAGCTATTGATAATAACCAAATAAAAAAATATCATTTTGGTTTTCTCAGAAACATACTTGAAAAAACAGCAACTTTTCTGGGATACAATAGTTGGACAGAACTTTTACCAACAAATGCCAATGGCAACCCTGACCCTTTTTTCAATCGCATTCTTAATCTTTCTAGTCACTCAGCACATGGAGGTGAAGAAATTGCTGAGGCACAAGAGAATGATAAAGAAAAATTAGGTGAACTTGTTGAATTTTTGAGTAGAGAATACAAATTTCGGTTGGAGGTAGAGGCAGATGCTTGAGTACGGCAAACCCATCGTCGAATCGAGGAACTTCATCGTACTGGACCGATACACCAAGATCGGAATGGTCAACGAATCCTATCAGAGCGAGGATGCGCTCGAGCGTGAGCTCATCGACGACCTGAAAAATCAGGGCTACCAGTACCTCCCCAAACTCAACACCCCCGAAAAGATGCTCGCCAATGTCAGAGCACAGTTGGAAACGCTGAATAATGTAGTGTTTTCAGACGGCGAATGGCAACGGTTCGTCGAGGAGTATCTGGATAAACCCGGCGACAACAGTATCGATAAGACACGCAAAATCCACGATGACTACATCTGCGACTTCGTCTTCGACGACGGCCGCATCCAAAACATCTATCTGCTCGACAAAAAGAACATCGCACGCAACACTCTGCAGGTCATCCGGCAGTTCGAACAGACCGGCACACACACCAACCGCTACGATGTTACCATCCTGGTCAACGGCCTACCTCTGGTGCAGATCGAGCTCAAAAAGCGCGGCGTGGCTATCCGTGAGGCGTTCAACCAGGTGCACCGCTATAGCAAAGAGAGCTTCAACACCTCCCATTCACTCTACGGTTATCTGCAGCTCTTCGTCATCTCCAATGGTACCGATACCCGCTATTTCGCCAACACCACCAAGCGGGATAAGAACAGCTTCGACTTTACGATGAACTGGGCGACATCAAGCAACACCCCCATCAAAGACCTCAAAGACTTCACCGCGACCTTTTTCCAAAAACACACCCTGCTGAGGGTACTGCTGACCTATTCAGTTTTGGATGTAAACAATACGCTGTTGATCATGCGCCCCTATCAGATCGCCGCGACCGAGCGGATCCTGTGGAAAATCCAAAGCGCCCATGAGGCCAAGAAGTGGCGCACCACCGAAGCGGGCGGCTACATCTGGCACACCACCGGATCGGGCAAGACACTCACCAGCTTCAAGGCCGCACGGCTGGCAACCGAGCTGGAGTTTGTCGACAAGGTCTTTTTTGTCGTCGACCGCAAAGACCTGGACTACCAGACGATGAAAGAGTACCAACGCTTCTCGCCCGACAGCGTCAACGGCTCGGAGAGCACCGCCGGGCTCAAACGCAACATCGACAAAGATGACAACAAGATCATCGTCACCACCATCCAGAAGCTCAACAACCTCATGAAGAGCGAAAACGACCTGCCGATCTACGACAAGCAGGTGGTGTTTATCTTCGACGAGGCACATAGAAGTCAGTTCGGCGAGGCGCAGAAGAACCTGCGGAAGAAGTTCAAAAAATACTACCAATTCGGATTTACTGGGACACCCATTTTTCCGCAAAATGCCCTAGGTGCTGAGACGACCGCCAGTGTCTTCGGGCGAGAGCTGCACTCCTATGTGATCACCGATGCGATCCGCGATGAGAAAGTCCTGAAGTTCAAAGTGGACTACAACGATGTCCGCCCGAAGTTCAAAGAGATCGAGACGGAACAGGACGAGAAAAAACTCTCCACTCTGGAGAACAAACAGGCACTCCTGCACCCTGAACGCATCCGGGAGATCTCCGAGTACATCCTGAAACACTTCAACCAAAAGACACACCGTCTGCAGGCTGGCGCCAAAGGTTTTAATGCCATGTTCGCCGTCAGCAGTGTCGATGCGGCCAAGCTCTATTATGAGATGTTTCGAAACTTGCAGGCTCACAGTGATACGCCCTTGACCATCGCAACGATTTTTTCCTATGCCGCCAACGAAGAGCAAAATGCCATAGGGGAGATTCCCGATGAAGGATTCGAGGTCTCAGCGATGAACAGCAGCGCAAAAGAGTTTCTCTCAGCCGTCATCGAGGACTACAATGCACGGTTTCAAACCAGTTTCGACGTTGACAGCAAATCGTTTCAAAATTACTACCGAGACCTCTCAAAAAAGATGAAGGCGGGAGAGATCGACCTACTCATTGTCGTGGGAATGTTTTTGACCGGATTCGATGCCCCAACACTCAATACGCTCTTTGTGGACAAAAACCTGCGCTACCACGGCCTGATACAGGCCTACTCGCGCACCAACAGGATCTACGATGCCACCAAGACATTCGGCAACATCGTTACCTTTCGTGATCTGGAACAGGTAACCATCGATGCGATCACTCTCTTTGGGGACAAAAATACGAAGAACATCGTACTCGAAAAAAGCTATCAGGCCTATATGCAGGGCTTCACCGATGAACTGACCGGTGAAGCCAGACGCGGATATCTGGAGGTCGTGACGGAACTGGAAGAGCGCTTCCCGCACCCCGATGAGATCGTGACCGAAAAAGAGAAAAAAGCATTCGTCAAGCTCTTTGGTGAGTACCTGCGTGTCGAGAATATCCTGCAGAACTATGATGAGTTTGCCAGCCTGAAGGCGCTTCAGACGATAGACAGGAGTGACCCGCAGGCTCTGGAGGCATTCAAGGCACAGCACTACTTGAGCGATGACGATCTGGAGATGCTCATGCAGATCAAGGTACTGCCGGAGCGTCTGATACAGGACTACCGCTCCACCTACAACGATATCCGTGACTGGCTCCGCCGTGAAAAGGCTGCCAATACACAGGCGGACTCCGAGATCGACTGGAACGATGTGGTGTTCGAGGTAGACCTACTCAAATCACAGGAGATCAATCTGGACTATATCCTGGAGCTGATCTTCGAGCATCACAAAAAGTCAAAAGACAAAGCCGCCCTGGTTGAAGAGGTACGACGCCTGATCCGCGCCAGTCTTGGCAACCGTGCCAAAGAGAGCCTGATCATCGACTTCATCAACCAGACCGATTTGGATACGATTACAGACAAGCCAAGTATCATCGATGCCTTTTTCCACTTTGCACAGAGCGAACAGCAACGCGAAGCCGATGAGCTCATCCGGACAGAGAGCCTCAATGAAGAGGCAGCTAGACGCTACATCACCGTATCGCTCAAAAGAGAGTACGCCAGTGAAAACGGAATGGAACTTAATGAGATTCTGCCCAAAATGAGTCCGCTTAATCCACAATACCTAACAAAAAAGCAGAGTGTATTCCGAAAGATCTCTGCTTTTGTCGAAAAATTCAGAGGTGTAGGTGGGAAGGTTTAGGTTTTTTGGGCTATGGAGTATTTCTGTATCTTTCACAGTCTAATCAACGCCCGAATCCTGTTGATAATGGTGATGCCAAAACCATTTGCATACTACACCATGAAATGATATAGTGGTTTAGCCAAGATTTGATTGAATTTCATTCCATAACCTCCCAGTGCCCCTTGCGTGCGCTACCGATTCGTCGCACTCTGCCCGCTTTTTTGAGCGTTGCCATCTGCTTCTCCACCGCCCGGAGCGCTTCGGCGATTTCCGCCTCGTGGACATGGGGTGTTCGCTTGTTGAGCCCCCGTTCCTAGGAATGATGGGGATTGACGAAATAGAAGTCGGCTTCCAGTGCTTTGGCAATCTCCTGATGTTTGGCGAACTCCTTACCGTTATCACTGGTGATGGTATGGGTTATTTGTTTGAACGGCTCCAGCAGCTCCAGAGTCACCCAAGTGACCTGTTCGGCTTCCTTGCTCAAAGAGTGCCCAATCAGAGCAAACTTCGACTTCCGATCCGCCAGAGTCACCAAGACTCCCTGATGCCCCTTGCCGATAACCGTATCTATCTCCCAGTCTCCGATCCGGGACTTCTTCTCCACCACCTCGGGACGCTCCTCGATACCGATACGATGGGGGATCTTACCCCGGGAATCCTTGGCGGCTCCCCGCCGATGGTATGACTTGTTACGATGCCGCAGAGCCTGATAGAGTCTTCCTCCTCTTGCCTTGTTGGCATAGATGAAACGGTAGATGGTCTCATGGGAGACACTCTCTCCCCTCTCTCTTCTCATTCTTCCGGCGATCTGTTCAGGAGACCACTCCACTTTCAACTTCGAACGGATATAACGCTCGATCGACGGGGTGATGACGGTATATTTGTGTTTATGGCGGTGACGCAGCCTTGTCTCGATCTGGGCCGACTCCGGATCGTAATGTCCTTGCGCATTCCGGTTCCTACGCAGTTCCCGGCTGATGGTCGAAGGGGAAACTCCCAACTCCAATGCGATCTCTTTCTGCTTATATCCGAGCTTACGGCAAGCTGATATATGGTATCGTTCCTTCAGGGTTAACTGGGTGTAACTCATACAATTCCTCTCTTTTTTGGTCGAATCAGAGGATAACCAAGTCCCGGTTAACCCCCTCTTACGACCTCTTCCAAGAAATTGCACTTATGGTTTGAATTGGGGGTATATATACATTAGATTTTCAAATCCCGGAAGTTTTCTATCCTCTCGATCGGTTTGTAACGGGCAAACTTGGCAAAAAAGAGGAAGAGATCATTGCAAGACGGTGGGTTGAGGTGCTTGAGAGCGGGTCGATTATGACCATCACTCCGTTTTTGAGACTGCTTCGCGAGTCTATCGAAGGAGCGACACAAGCGCAAAAGCGAGCGCGGGTGCTTTTGCTGGGCAACGGCGGTGCGGGCAAAAGCAGTCTGCTCGAAGGTTTTTTGAACCCGGAGGGTAAGTTGCAAGCGTACGACGCGACACCGCGTATCGAGATACGCAGCGATACCGTCGAAGGGATCGAAACCGACTTTTGGGATTTTGGCGGGCAGGTGATTATGCATTCGACACACAACTTTTTTCTCAATAGACAAGCTATCTTCGTTATCGTCTGTAATGCCCGTGCCGACGAACAGCCCGACGAATGGTTGAGTAAATTGCGTCGCCGTATCGGCAGTGGCGTCAAATCGAAAGTGCTGATCGTATATACATTCGTAGAAAACTCGGAAGAGAAAGAACGGTTCGTTTTTCGACGCAATACCCTTCAAAGACGCTTCGGCGATGTTTTTGAGATGGACTTTTACGCGCTTTCGAACAAAGATAGAAAAGACAATCATTTCGAGCGTTTTCGAAATGCTCTTAAAGAAACGATCAAAAAAGAGGGAGCCGTTCATACGATTACGGCTTTGCATACCAAGTATCGTGATGCCAAAAGCGCATTGATAGGTCGCGATGCATTGGTGCAAACCGCTCAAGAGCTTTCAAAGAAAAGTAATACAGGAGAGTGGACGGTCGAAACATTGATCGAACTGCTTTACGGGCTGGGATATATCTTTCCCATCGAGTCGTTAACATCGCGTCCGTTGACAGAGCAGCGAACATTCGTCTGGCAGAAACATTGGCTTACTTACGGGGTATATCGGCTTATCAATAGCGATATGACCCGTTTAAAACAGGGAATTTTGACCAAAAACGATTTCAAATCCATCTTATGGGAGGGTAAAACCGTTTATATCGACAAAAAAGGTCGTATCAGGTATAGAAAGCAAAAAAATGCGGAGGCGATCCGTTACGATGATACCGGTATCGATACGCTTTTTGAGATCGTTCAAAATTACGGCTGGGCGATCCGTAGTCACGAACACTATGAAGAGTTGATTTTTCCGCATGCCGTGAGTATTGACGAGCCTGAAGCGTTAAACGGTGGAAACTACCCTCTCGATAGTGCAAGCGAGTATATTCTCTATATCGACAATATGCCCGACGATCTCTTTTTCCGTTTTGTGGCGTTGGCGCAAAATCATGTACGAAAACGCGAACTGCTTTGGCGCAGCGGAGTGATGCTCTTCGATGTGCTGGACGATGCGATTTATGCCCTTGTTACGGTGGAAGAGGGGCGTTTTCGCATACAAGTGAAGGGAGATGAGAGCTACTATCTGTTGCAAACGATCTTTTACTATCTCAATCGTCTGTTGGTGCATAGCTCATCGGATCGCATGCTTTCGGCCAAACTCTTCAAGCGCATTACGGAAAAGGGCAAAAGTTTGTTGCTCGATATGGCGATGATGGAGGATGCGGAACAGGCCAAACAGGCGATAGAAAACATGATTAGAAAGGAGCACAAAATGGCGACGATTCATATAGGGCAATTGAATGTACAGGGCGATGCTGCCATAGGGAACCATAATGTCATCGACAAAAAAACGATCGGTGAGATTACCGTCCATCTAAAACACATCGAGAAGGCTTTGCGCGAAAAGGGAGAGATTGAATTGGCCGATCAGGCCAAAGCGTTAAGTAAAGAAGCAACTGAAGATCGATCATTTCTTGAAAAAGTAGGTCGGTTTTATGAGAAAGTTGTGGATAAATTTAAAGATGCATCGGCGATCGATAAAGGTGTCGATGCTTTGAACGATGCACTGAATGCTTTGGCGGGAATGTTGTAATGAGTCCTGAAAATCGGTAAGGAAACAGTCTCGGAGTAGGAGGATTCACTCTCGCAGAAAGAGCAATAACAGCAAGTATCATGTTGTAACGGCTGAAGTCTCTGTTCCTTTGGCGGTGGTGAAGCGGTATGGACTCCAATGCCAAATCCGCGACTGAAGTCGCGGCCCCAGAACAGAGACAACACTCTCCGGGGCGGCGACTTCAGTCGCCGGTAGAATCTCGCATAGAGCGCAACTCCGATTTCAGCCTCTCGAAAAGAAGTGCAAAAAATAGCGCTTTGACTTCTCTTTTTGCCAGCAAAATCGATAGGGCAGGCGGCCTCTCTTTCGCTCGCTCGTCTCGTGCCCGAAGCGTTTGCGGCGCACTGTGCAGGAAGCTTTCGATTCGGCGAAAAATCGTCACTTCCACCCTCCACAAGCCGTATCCAATCCTCTTTCGATATAATATCCGACTAAAAAGAGAGGTCTCCATCCATGCCAAAACGCGAAGATATAAAGAATATTCTCTTGATAGGGTCCGGTCCCATCGTCATAGGCCAGGCCTGTGAATTCGACTACTCCGGTACCCAGGCCGCAAAGACACTCAAAGAGCTCGGCTATCGCGTTGTCCTGATCAACTCGAACCCGGCTACCATAATGACCGACCCCGAGTTTGCCGATCGTACCTATATCGAACCCATAGAAGAGAAGATAATAAGCCGAATCATCGAAAAGGAGAAGATAGACGCGATTCTTCCGACGATGGGTGGGCAGACGGCTCTGAATGTGGCCATGAGTATGTATGAAAAGGGTATGCTCGAAGGTGTCGAGTTTCTCGGTGCCAATCCGGAGGCTATAAAGAAGGGTGAAGACAGACAGGCATTCAAAGAGGCTATGCAGAAGATAGGTATGGACCTGCCGATATCGAAATATGCATACAATCTCGACGAGGCTGTCGCGGCGGCCAGGGAGATAGGCTTTCCTTTGATAATCAGAGCTTCATATACGCTTGCGGGCGGGGGCTCCGGCGTGGCATACAATATGGATGAGTTCAAGGAGATAGCGAGGGGTGGACTGGAGGCGAGTCCTATCAGCGAAATACTCATAGAAGAGTCCCTCCTTGGCTGGAAAGAGTATGAGATGGAGGTTATCAGGGATAGAGACGACAACTGCATCATAGTCTGCTCTATAGAGAATCTCGACCCGATGGGAGTACATACCGGAGACTCCATAACCATAGCTCCCGCTCTGACTCTGACGGACAAGGAGTATCAGAGAATGAGAGATGCCAGTTTCGCCATTCTCAGGGAGATAGGTGTCGATACGGGGGGCTCGAATGTGCAGTTCAGTGTCAATCCCGAGACCGGAAGGATGATAGTCATAGAGATGAATCCGAGGGTGAGCCGCTCCTCCGCACTCGCTTCGAAGGCTACGGGCTACCCGATAGCGAAAGTGGCGACTCTTCTGGCTGTGGGTTATACGCTCGATGAGATAAAGAACGACATCACCGGTACGCCGGCGAGCTTCGAGCCCGTTATCGACTACATCGTGACCAAGGTCCCGAGATTCACCTTCGAGAAGTTCCCGATGGCCGACTCGACACTCACTACCGCGATGAAGTCCGTGGGTGAGGCGATGAGTATCGGCCGTACATTCAAAGAGTCTTTCCAGAAGGCTCTCGTCTCTCTCGAGACGGGGCTGAGAGGTTTCGAGCGTATCGATTGCGACGACGAGACTCTCGTAAGAGAGATACGGCGTCCCAATGCCGAAAGGATACTCTATATCGTGGAGGCACTCAGAAGAGGCAGGAGTGTGGATGAGATATATGAGCTTAGCAGGATAGACAGATGGTTCCTCTATCAGTTCGAAGAGCTCGTGGAGTCCGAGAGGAGCGTGGGGATAGAGACTCTCAACGACGAAAAAATGATGAGAAAACTCAAATCCGAAGGATTTGGCGATGCCATGCTGGCCGAGTTGATAAATCGCAACGATGGGCTGGATTTGGGCGAGAGCGATATCTATTCTGCCAGAGAGAGACTCGGTGTCGCTCTGCAGTACAACGAAGTCGATACCTGTGCGGCCGAATTCGAAGCCCTCACCCCCTACCTCTACTCGACGAGCAATGTAATGAAGCTTCCCGATGCGGGCAGAAAGCCGCAATTCGACAGAAAAAAGGTCCTGGTCATCGGGGGCGGTCCCAATAGAATAGGGCAGGGGATAGAGTTCGACTACTGCTGTGTACATGCGGCTTTCGCCTTGAAAGATATGCAGATGGATTCGATAATGTACAACTGCAACCCCGAAACGGTTTCGACCGATTACGATACGAGTGATGTACTCTATTTCGAGCCCATAGATTTCGAGCATGTAAGGAGTGTGATAGAGACCGAGAAGCCCGATGGCGTCATAGTCCATTTCGGTGGACAGACACCTCTGAAACTGGCCAAAAACCTGACGGCCATAGGGGCGAAGATTATCGGTACGCCCGCCAAGGTGATAGATTTGGCCGAAGATAGGGAGAAGTTCTCCGTATTCATAGAGGAGTTGGGGCTCAAGCAGCCCCGCAACGGTACAGCCTTTACCAAGGAGGAGGCTATCGCCATAGCCGAAAGAATCGGCTACCCCGTACTTGTGCGCCCCAGTTTCGTTCTGGGCGGGCGTGCGATGAGAACGGTCTATAACGATACCGAGCTCAGAGAGTATATGGACGAAGCGGTTCAGGTCTCCAACGAATCCCCCGTTTTGATAGACAAGTTTCTCGACAATGCCGTGGAGTTGGATGTAGATGCCATAAGTGACGGCAGGGATGTCTATATAGGTGCGGTGATGCAGCATATAGAAGAGGCCGGTATCCACTCCGGAGACAGTGCCTGCTCTCTGCCTACCGTATCGGTAGATTCCGAAATCGTAGCCCGGATAAAAGCGCAGACCATGCAGATAGCACTCAAACTCGGTGTTGTCGGTCTGCTCAATATACAGTACGCCATCCATCAGGGTGAGGTATATCTGATAGAGGTCAACCCAAGAGCTTCGAGAACGGTACCCTTCGTCTCCAAGGCTACGGGTGTGCCCCTGGCGAAAGTCGCCACCAGAGTCATGGTCAACGGCTCCCTCAGAGAGGCCCTGGAGTATTACGATACCTTCAAGGTCGTTGACTACAGAAGCGTACCGATGGAGCCGATACTCAAAAACCATATAGCGGTCAAAGAGGCGGTATTCCCCTTCAACAAACTGCCGGGCTCGGATTTGATACTCGGACCCGAGATGAAATCGACCGGAGAGGTGATGGGTATCAGCGACAATTTCGGTATGAGTTTCGCCAAAAGTCAGTTCGCCTCCAAAAACATCATACCTCTGAAGGGGAAAGTCTTCATCTCTCTTACAGAGATAGACAAACCCCATGCGGGCGAGATAGGGGCCATGTTCAGCGAGCTCGGATTCGAGATAGTGGCCACCGACGGAACGCACAAAGCTCTCGAAAAGGCCGGTATAGCCTCTACAAAAGTGCTCAAAATAAGTGAAGGTCGCCCCAATATCGACGATATGATAAAGAACGAAGAGATTGCACTCGCCATCAATACGAGCGACAACAAGGCATCCAAAGAGGATGCCAAAAAGATAAGGCAATCGGTTTTGGCGAACAATGTGGCATATTTCACCACCATAGCCGCCGCCAGGGCTAGCGCACTGGCCATCAGAGAGCTTCAGGAGAGTGGCGGTATGCTGGAGCCCAAAGCGATTCAGGACTATCTCGCCTGAGGAGGGTGCGACGGTCTTATGAAAAAGAGAGCCAAGAGCCCCGTTTTTCTGACATCGACAGATACCACCGTGGGTTTCGTCTCCAAAGATGCGCAGAGACTCGACGAGATAAAAGGAGAGCGAAAGGGTAAGCGTTATATCACCGTCGTGCCCTCCTTCGAAGAACTCAAAAAGAGAGTCAGAGTCCCTTCGAAATTCAGAAAAGAGCTCAGGCGGGCCGCCCGCACCACATATATCTATCCCAACGGAGAGTCATACAGGGTGGTGAATGGAGGTGAGCATCGGCGTCTCATAGAGAGGCTGGGTTGGGCATACAGCACTTCGGCCAACAGAAGCGGTGAGGAGTATGAGGAAAAGTTTGCCGTTGCTGTGGCAGATATAGTCATCTATCCACTGAAAAAGAGCCACAGACCCTCCACTATATACAGGTTGGGGAGAGAGAGAAAGATTCGCCTCAGATAGAGAGCGAGAGAATACGAAGGAGTGATTTTGAGTGAAAGTCCTGTAGTGTGGGAGAGTCGAGATTTCGTCTTGAAAGTGAACGAAGCGGAGATTCCATGGCTCATACTCTATCACAAATCCCAATATCGCGAGATGTCTCAGCTACCCGAAGGTACCAGACTGGAGATATACACCATCATCGACTCCATAGAGAGGGAGATGCTGGAGTACTACAAAGCCGACAAGATAAACATAGCCTCTTTCGGAAACTATCTTCCCAGAGTCCATTGGCATATCATGGCGCGTTTTGTCAACGACTCCTATTTCCCGGAGCCGCTATGGGGGAAGAGACAACGGGAGGCATCTTTGAATCTTCCGGATATCGGAGTCTTTCTCGAGAGAGTGAAGGCACGGATAGAGACTCTTTCTCTGCAGAGTGAGAGTCTATCGTAGAGATGAAGAGCTTTTTCCAAAAAACGGATATTGAAAAAGGGTTTTGCCATGGCTTTTGAGCATCTCTATCTCAGCGATTTGGACAAGACATTTTTGCGTAGTGACCTCAGCATAAGCGACTACAGTCTCAGGGTCTGGAACGAAGCTGTGGCCGCAGGGGGAAGACTCTCAGTGGCTACGGCCCGCAGCCTCACCGGTGTCGGCGGACTGCTGAAAGCTCTGGATATGAGAGAGCCCATGATACTGCTCGATGGTGTCATGATAGCCCGAATGGATGGAGAGATTCTCCATCTCAACGCTCTTGACAGGGAGCTTGGAGAGGAGATTATATCCATAGCCAGAGCCTCCATATCATCCTCTCCTCTTATCGTGGGGCTGGAAGAGGATGGCAAAGAGAGTTTCGTCTATCCCGAAAGGCCCAATATCTATCAGCAGGAGCTGCTTTCGACCTTTCACAACGACAGACGGGTGATAGAGATGGGTGAGAGTCGGGCTATGGATAGAAACCTGAAACTGGTCTTTATGGAGAACGAAGAGAGAAGCGCTATACTCGAAGATGAGCTAAGAGCGACTCTGGGGGATGAGATAGAGATTAAACGCTCGGACGACCCATATATAGACTGCTGGTTCGTCACGGTACTGCATCCGCATGGAGACAAGGCGCACGCACTGCAGAAACTCGAAGAGATAGAAGAGCTTAGCGCCGAAGAGACTACCGTTTTCGGAGACAGCCACAACGATATCGGTCTCTTCGACTATGCAGGCAGGAAGATAGCCGTTTCCAATGCGATAGATGAGCTCAAGAGGCGTGCGGATATAGTTTTGCAAAGAAGCAACGACGAAGATGCGGTGGCGCACTTCATAGCCGGGGAGATGAAGATTGGAGAGTGAAAAGAATTGCGATAGAAAAATCGAAATATATCTGATTCTGTCGCTCTTTTCGGTTATTTTTGTCGTATTCGCCGGCGTTTTGGACTCTCTGGAGAGTTTTTTGGGCAATCTGCCCCAATATCAGAGCAGAGTGGACAGTTTCGTCGGCAAAGATATGGAGGAGTTGCGATGATTAGAGTGTTGGGATTCATATTTCTGCTATACGCTATGGGCTGGGCCATATCGGCCAGTTTCTGAAGAAGGAAAAGAGTATGAAAAAGTCTGAAAAGCTGGGGAATATGATACGAGCGAAGACAGGCGCACTTTTTATATATGTGATGTTGCTACCCCTCTTCATATCCGTAATCTACTCCCTTTTTGCGGCGGAGTATCTGAAATTCGTGATGAAGCTGGGAGGATTTGCGCTTCTCTTTCTGGCCGCATCTCTTGCGAGCAGAGGGATAAGAGAGTCAATAGTGTATGAAGAGGCGAAGATAGCCAAAGCCCCTTTTCCCTACAAGGGTGTGGCCGCTTTCGTGCTTGCCGGTGGAATCTTCTATCTCGGCTATATCGTAGGCCACAAAAATCTGTTTGAATCCATTTTCGTCTCCATACTCGCTCTTGTCGGTATGCTTGTCTATTACGGAGTCGATCCCCGCAGAGACAAAGTGCCGGCGCAGACGGGTATGGATACGGATATACTTCTCGAGACTCTCAAAGAGGCCAGAGGCAAGGTGGAGAGCCTCGAGAAACATGCCGGAGCTATTTCGGATCCCGTATTGAGAAGAGAGGTCGAGAAATCCGCCCTGAAGGCAGGGGATATAATCGGATATATCGAGAGCGACCCCTCCATCGTCAGGAGAGCGAGAAGATTTCTCGTCGTCTATGTGGATGGGGTGGAGAGTGTCGTAGAGAAATATATCTCCATAGAGAAGAGCGGCATAGGAGAGGATACGAAGATGAATCTTCGCAATATGCTCGAAGAGTTGCAGAAGCGTTTCGATGCGGAGGCGCAGAGACTCAGAGCCGATGAGCATTTCGAGCTCGAAGTGGAGATAGAGGCTCTCAAGGAGGAGTTGAAAAATATATGAAAAGAGGAGTGGAAGATGCAAAAGAGTAAAAACGATCTCAAAGAGCTGGTGGAGAGTACGATAGAGAATCAGAGTGCACAGCCGCCCGTATCGGCAGGCAAGGAGAAGAGAAGAGTCGAAGAGATGCTCTCCTTGCTCGACCCGGCGGATAGAAGCTCGGTAATCCATTTCGGTGCACAAGCCCAGCAAAAACTCGACGAGATATCCAACAGAATGATAGATGGAGTCAAAAACAAGGATCTCGCGGCTGCCGGAGAGTCTCTCAACTCCATGGTGAGAACGATCAGGGGCTTCGATATGGACTCTCTCGACCCCAACGCAAAGGTGTCGTGGTGGCAGAAGCTCCTGGGCAAAAGTGAACCTCTGGTAGATTTCATACAGGGTTACGAAGAGGTGAGAGACCAGCTCGATCTGATAGCCAACGAACTGGAGAGACACAAAGCGAGGCTCACGAAAGATGTCGTGGCGCTCGATAAACTATACGAGGCCAATCTCGAATATTTCAGAGAATTGGAGCTCTATATCGAAGCCGGCGAGAGAAAGCTCGAAGAGTTGGAAAGGCAGACAATCCCCAAATACAGGGAGTTGGCCGAAAGCGGAGATATGAGCGCTGTACAGAATCTGAGAGAGATCAACGGTTTCAGAGACGACCTAGAGAGAAGGGTCCACGACCTGCGCCTCTCGAGGCAGGTGGCTATGCAGGCCCTGCCGAGTATCAGGCTGATACAGGAGAACGACAAATCTCTGATAAACAAGATAAACTCGACCCTTGTAAATACGGTACCTCTCTGGAGAAACCAGCTGGCACAGACCATAACCATCTTCAGAAGTCACGATGCCGCCAAAGCTGTCAAGGGTGCGGCAGATTTGACCAATGAACTGCTCGAGAAGAATGCGGAAGGTTTGAGAGATGCGAATGCGGAGGTAAGAAGAGAGATGGAGCGTGGCGTCTTCGATATAGAGAGTATCAAAAAGGCGAACAATACGCTCATAGCCACTCTCAACGACTCTCTAAAGATAGCCGAAGAGGGCAAGAAGGCCAGAGTGAGCGCTCTGGCTGAGCTTCAAAAAGCCGAAAAGGAGCTCAAAGAGGCTCTCATGGCGGTGAAGTCGAAGCAGATACAGGGCTCCTCCCCGGCCATAGAGTCCGAAAATAGCGGAGTCTGAGAGTCGCGAAAACGGGTGAGTCATACTGTTTTATACGGCTTGAAGCGGCTACTTTGGGTAAAATGCCAGCGAATGAAAAAGTGGAGGATGAGAGGGATATGTTCGATGAATTTTGTAGGAAGCTGCAGAGCGACGAATCTTTTATAACCGTCGAGATAACACCGCCGCACGGTGCTTCGATGCGGGGGATACTCGATAGGATAGCTGCCACTTCACTCGATAAGAGGGTGGCCGGTTTCAGTGTGACGGACAATCCGCTGGCGAGATTGAAGATGTCATCCATACTCTCCGCCGTGAGAGTGCAGCAGGAGTTTGGCAAACCGGTTATCGCCACCATGAGTATGAGAGACAGAAACAAACTCTCTTTGCAGTCGGAGTTGCTTGGTGCCAACGATTTCGATCTGAGGATAATACTGGCACTTACCGGAGACCCGGCCAAGCTGAGCGACCAGCCGGAGGTAAAGGGGGTGTTGGAGAGAGATTCCACACTGCTGTTGAGTATCATCTACCGTCTCAACAACGGTATGGACTACTCCAACAAGACTCTCGACCCGCCGCCCAAACCCATCTACCCCTTTGCGGTGAGCAACTCCTATGCCAAGGATATGAAGAAACTGCAAAAGAGAATGGTGAAGAAGCTCGACTATGGCGCAAGAGCGATAATCAGCCAGCCTGTTTTCGATTTGCAAAACGCTATGGAGTTGGTGGAACTTTTCGAAGAGGCCAAAAGTATGAGTATCAGACAGACGGCGAAGGATGCACAGCTGATTTTGGGGCAGTTTCCGATAATCAGAGCCGCAACTGCCAATTTCATAGCGGACAAAGTCCCGGGCATTACCGTACCCAAGGAGATTATAGACGAGATGAATCTCGCTGCAATGGATGGAGAGGAGAAGGAGAGAGAGGTGGGGCTTGGACTCTCCAAGAGGATATTTACGCAGATACACTCCTTCCATCCGAAAATGCATCTAATGACACACAACCGTTTCGAACTCTGTAGTGAGCTGATAGAGAGTATCTAAGAAGATGCAGGAGCAAAAGAAGCGAAGAGCCGATATACTCTCCAGATATTTCGGCTACGACTCTTTTCGGGAGTTTCAGGAGGAGGCCATAGATGCAATCATGGCTGGACGCGACCTGCTGATGATTCTCCCCACCGGCGGCGGTAAATCTCTGTGTTATCAGCTTCCTTCCCTTCTGATGGATGGAGTTACCGTGGTCATATCGCCGCTTTTGGCTCTGATGCACGATCAGGTGAGTGCCCTCAAGGCCGCCTCCATAGAGGCTGAGATGATATCTTCCATGCAGAGTATGGAGGAGATAAGAGAGATAGAGAAGAGACTCTTCCGCAAAGAGACGAAACTGCTATATATAGCTCCGGAGAAGCTTGCGAGCGAATATTTCAGAGCCATGCTTTCGAAACTGCATATCAACTTTTTCGTCGTGGACGAGGCTCACTGTCTGAGTCAGTGGGGGCATGAGTTCAGAGAGGAGTATAGACGGCTCGATATCCTGCGCAGACTCTTTCCCCGCACGGCCATAGCCGCCTTTACCGCTACCGCTACGGAAGTGGTGCGCAAAGATATAGTCGATACGCTCGCTCTTGTCGATCCGCTGATTGTGAGGGGTTCGCTCTTTAGAAAAAATCTCCATATCGAGGTCGAGCAGAAGCAGAAAAACGGTATGGCCCAGCTGCTCGATTTTCTCAAAGGCAGAGAGAGGGAATCGGGTATCGTATATACACTCTCTCGTAAAAGTACGGAGAGTGTGGCCCGTGAGCTTTGCAGCTACGGCTATAGTGCCGCGGCCTTTCACGCAGGTTTGGAGACGGAGCACAAGAGGGCTGTTTACGATGATTTCGTTGCGGACAGGGTGAGGATAGTGGTGGCTACGATAGCCTTCGGGATGGGTATAGACAAGAGCAATATCCGCTTCGTCGTGCATATCACCATGCCCGGAAGTATAGAGGGCTACTATCAGGAGATAGGAAGAGCGGGCAGGGACGGGCTCGACTCTCATACGCTGCTCCTCTATTCCGCCTCGGATATGCTCAGAAAAAAGGCTTTTATCGACGAGCTCGAAGATTCCGAGTACAAAAGCGCCTCCTACGAGAAGCTGAGAGAGATGATGAGATATGCCGAAGGGGAGGAGTGTCGTCATGCCTATATAGCACGCTATTTCGGTGAGAGAATCGAAAATTGCGAAAGTAGCTGTGACAACTGTAAAATGCCGGAGATTCTAAAAGAGGATATAAGTACTGCGGCACGCAAATGGCTCTCCGCCGTATATAGAAGCGGACAGCAATACGGTATGGGCTATATAATCGATATTCTTCGGGGAAGTTCGGAGCGCAGGATAAAGGAGAGAGGACACGATACCCTCTCCGTTTACGGCATAGGTAGTGAGTACGACAAGGTGCAGTGGAGTGCGGTGGCTGAGAGACTGATAGAGATGGAGGCACTGGAGAGAAACGAATATGGAGGCCTTCGTATGACATCCGTCGGTGTGGAGATCCTCAAAGGCAGGAGGAAGGTCTTCATCCGAAAGAGCAGACTCAAAAAGAGGCGCAAGAGGGCCGCAAGGGCGGGATCTTTTGCCGAACCGTCCACTCTCGAAGAGCTTCGTTTCGAGAGGCTGCGCAGGCTTAGAAGCGAGATAGCGAGGGAAGAGGGGATACCGCCCTATATAGTCTTTTCCGACCGTACTCTGAAGGAGATGAGTGTGAAACTTCCGAGCGATATGGATGAATTGCTGAGTCTGCACGGAGTGGGGGAGATAAAGGCACAAAGATATGGAGAGGCCTTTATGGAGCTTTGCAAAGAGTTGGCGGGAGTGGAATTTGAAAAGTAGGATGCTCAAACTCTCGAGAGAGATTGCAATATGGGCTTTCGTCGTATTGGCGGCGGCTTCGATAACGGGATATCTGAGAGCTCCGCATGAGGCTCCCCCTCTCGAAGCTCTATCCGGCAGAGAGACTATAGATGGTACGGCCGTTTCCGATATCCTCTCTGGGAAGAAGGTTGTGCTCCTGCACTTCTGGGGTGTCTGGTGCCCTGTCTGCAGAGAGGAGCTCGAGCTTTTGCAGAATTTGTCGAAAAATAGAGATATAATACTGCTTACGGTTGCCGTCGGAAGCGGTGGGGCCGCCGAACTTTCGAAGTGGATGCATGAAAGAGGGGTCGATTTTCCCGTGATAGCCGATGCGGACTCTTCCCTGGCTTCCAAATTCGGAGTCGAAATCTATCCCACTACGCTCTACTACGACGAGCAGAAGCGATTCGTTCTATCCGACAGCGGCTATACGAGTATGGCCGGATTCGAGCTTAGAGCCGCAATATTGAAAAAGTGAGAAGAGAATGGATATAAGATTCATAGCCCTGGACAACAAAGCGATGCAGGCTATAGAGGCGTGCGGCAACACAATATCGCAGCGAGCCTTCAGGGCCGATATCTCGAATATCCCCGTAATCGCGCAGAAAGATACGATATCGGTAATGGTCTCTTCCGCACTGACGCAGGATTTGGTGAACGAGGTTGTCGGACTCTCCGCCCGGCCGGAATACTCTATGCTGGTCTATCCCGGAGGGGGCGAGGCGGATGAGTATTCTGCACGGTTGCTAACGACGGGGATTGTACCGGTAGCAGTACGGAGGGATTCGCTCGTCACCATATCCGTTTCCCAGACGCTGGAGATGATAGAGGATATTTTCGGGCATGGAAACGACGATGATATCATCTTCACAGAGGAGGAGCCCCGGAAGCTGATAGAGAGGGGAAAATACGGCTTTTTCGTAAAAGAGGAGTCCAGAAACATCAGAGACTCCGCTCTATATCTGGTCAGAAAGCACTGGGAGCTTCAGAGCGCTTCCGCAGTGGCTTTGAGTCTGCATCTATATCCGGGTACGCCTCTGACGGTCATAGATGAGGTACTCGACCTCATAGAGAGTAGGATGGAGCCATCGGCGAAATTCTATGCAGAGTGCAAATTCGATCTTGCGGAGGGAGAACGCCCGTCGATAGTCTGTATGATGAGTAGATATCTTCCGAAAGGTACTTCGTTTCAGGACGAGATCGACAAGGCGGGGAGCTATCTGAGCAAAGCAGCCAAAATAGTCGATCTCTATGCGAGAGAAGCCCTCAGTAGCGCTCAGGCCAACGCTCTGGCGACTGACAACGGTATAGACCCGGACGATCTTCAGACTCTCTATATGGTAGCCTATCGCTATAATTTAGAGATAGTCGATCTCATGCGCAAACTGAGAAACAGCTCTTCGAACGAAGAGAGAGTGGAGTTGGTGGCACAGGCGCTCAAGGATGAGTTCATAGAGCCCTCCATCCTCGAAGAGCTGGTCTTCATATATGGTCTTTCCGTGGAGTCGGTATTGAGAAGAGCCGAAGCAGGGTGAGAATTGGGAAAAATCGTGAAAGGATATACGGATGAATCTCGAAGAGTTGGATAGAGAATATGTGCTGGGCTCATATGCCAGAAACTATACGAATTTCGTAAGAGGTGAGGGGGCCAGACTCTATGACGAGGATGGAAACGAATATATAGACTTCGCGGCCGGAATAGCGGTAAACAGTGTCGGTCACGCCCATCCTCGGCTGAGCCGTGCCATCTGTGAGCAGGCGTCGAAGATTATACATGTATCGAATCTGCAGCTTATCGAGCCGCAGGCGAAACTTGCCGCGAGGATAGTGGAGACGAGCGGTTACGATATGCGCTGTTTCTTCGCCAATTCGGGAGCGGAAGCCAACGAGGCCGCACTGAAGATAGCCAGAAAATATGGTGAGAAGAGTTTCGAGAGGAAGAGATACAAGGTGATAACGCTCAAACACTCCTTCCACGGCAGGACCATAACTACGGTCAAGGCCACAGGACAGGCTTCGATGCACAAGGATGACTTTTCGCCATATCCCGACGGATTTACCTATGTAGAGAGTGTAGATGCCGTCTATGAAGCCATAGATGACGAAACGGTAGCGGTGATGATAGAGCTCGTACAGGGAGAGGGGGGTGTACAGCCCTTCGAGAGAGATGAGATAAAAGAGCTCTGCAATTTTCTAAAAAGCAGGGAACTTCTGCTCATCGTGGACGAGGTACAGACAGGTGTCTATCGTACCGGAGAGTTTCTCGCTTCGCAACTCTACGAAATAGAGCCCGATATCATCACTCTGGCCAAAGGGCTCGGAGGAGGAGTTCCTATAGGAGTGGCTATGACAAGGCTCAAAGATATCTTCGAGCCCGGAGACCACGGAAGTACTTTCGGCGGCAACTATCTCAGTACGACCGCCGCACTGAGTGTCATGGATATTCTGCAAAGAGAGCAGGAGAGTGGAGCGCTGGCCGAGCGTATAGAGTATTTCAGCTCCTATCTCGAGAGAGTATCCCTCTCCATGCCGGAGTATTTCGACAGTGCGGTTGGGCTCGGACTCATGAGAGGGCTTAGAGCCAAAAGTGCCGAGATACAGAGTGCCGTCGTAAAAAAGGCCTTCGACGAGAGATTGATAATTCTCAAAGCTGGGAGAAATACCGTTCGTTTTCTCCCGCCTCTGACTATCGACAGAGAGGAGATGGATGAAGGGTTCAAGCGTTTTGAAAAAGCTCTCTCTACTCTTTAGACTCCTCCCTCTGATACCTTTGTCTTTCTCCTATGGAGGTGTGATAGAGAATCATCTCAGTGAGCCGAAAAACAGGCTCTTCGACTACAGCGAGAAGATAAACAGTCTCAGAAGCGATATCCTTCGCAAAAGCTGGATATCTCCGCTCATGCTCAACTACAGTACTTCACGAACCTCCAACTCCTTCGGCAGAGACGGCAGAAACGATATCTTCACCATATCTATGGACCAGCCCATCTTCAAATCGGGCGGTATCTACTCCGCCATCAAATACGCCTCGGCACTCGAGGGGGCCAACTCCATGGATATCGAGCTTGCCAGACGAAAGAGTGTCATAGAGGCAGTCAGGATACTGATGGAGCTTAAGAAACTGAAACTGCAAAGAAGGCAGTTGCAACTGCTGGTCGAAAACGACGAGATAGACATAAAGAGAAAGAAAGAGCAGTATATTGCCGGAATCATAGACAGCAGCTTTCTCGACCAGGCGATTTTGCAGAGAAACAGAGACAAAACTTCGCTTTTGGGCTTGAGACTCCAGGAGGTCTCTTTGCTGAACTCTTTCAGACTCCTAAGCGACAAAGACCCCTACAGCCTGAAGATTCCCAGGTTGAAACTGATAGAGAAGAGGAGCTTTCTCGCATCCAATATGGAGATAGAGAGGGAGAGGCTGGAGGCTTTGAGCAAAGACTACGAAAGCTCGATGACCCTTTCCAAATATCTTCCATCGCTCTCCGTTTTCGGCAGTTACAACGATGAGAAGGGTGATTACGATATCTCCATGAAAGACTACTCCGACTCCTACTATCGCGTGGGTCTGCGTCTTAGTATGCCGATAAACATAAACTCTCTGCAGGATATAGAGGCATCGAGGGTCGAGTATCTCAAATCGATGGTGCAGTTGCAGGAGAAACGCAAAGAGGCCGAAAACGAATACGATACCATCCTGACGACCATCTCTCTCATAGAGAGCAAGATAGCTCTCGCACGCTCGGACGAGAAACTATACTCCAAATTGCTCAAGAGTACGCAGGAGCTCTATCGTGCCGGCTCGAAAACGAAACTCGATATAGATACACTGAAGAATTCCATGCAGATGGCACGACTCGATGCTCAGGTGTATGAGCTGGAGAAGCAGATTCAACTGCTCAAACTCTATGAAAAGGTGAATGAATGAAATTCTCCCGCTATATGTACGAGTGGCTCTACGGGGATGAGGGCTACTACAGAGACTTCAGAGATATAGGCAGAGAGGGTGACTTCTATACGGCGGTGAGTACGAGTCGCTTCTTCGGGGCTGCTATAGCCGAAAATTTCATGAAAATTCTCGAAAGCGGCAGAGCTTCGAGAGACGGTATGATTGTGGAGATAGGGGCGCACAAAGGATATCTGCTTGCGGATATGATAGAGTGGATATATCAAAGAGACCCCTCTCTGATAGGGAGTCTGCGTTTCGCTGTCATAGAGCGTATGCCCCAGCTCAGGAAGGTACAGAGAGACTATTTCAAAGAGCGCTTCGGTGCCGAGGTGGAGATAGAGCACTTCTCCTCCCCGCAGGACTTGAGTGCGGATTATATATATTTCGTCTCCAACGAGATTTTCGATGCTTTCGAGTGTGAGCTCTATTACGAAGGAAAAATGGCATATATCGAGGGTGAGGCGGTAGTCTGGAGAGAGGCCGAGGAGTGGCTCGAGACTTTCGCATCTTCCCACTCTCTGAAAAGAGGTGAAATAGCCGTCGGCTACGAGGAGTTTGCCCGGGCAATCTCCAAAACGGCGCCCGTCATCGACTTCGTAACCTTCGACTATGGTGAAAAGTATGCAAGAAACGACTTCTCTATCAGGATATACAAGGGGCATGAAACCCTTCCCTTTTTTGACGAGGAGTTGAAACTTTCGGAACTTTTCAAAAAGAGCGACATCACCTACGATGTAAATTTCGCACATCTGTGCGAGGCTTTCGCAAAGGCCGATATGCAGGAGCGAATCTACGAAACCCAGGCACGCGCACTGATACGCTTCGGGATTATAGATATCCTGCAGGAGTACGCCGGCGTAACTTCATATCGAAACTATCTCAAACAGGCGGAGAGAATCAAGACCCTCATAGCCCCGACGATTATGGGAGATAGATTCAAGATGCTGTGGGTGAGCAAAACTTGATTCGTATAGGAGGATAGGGAGATGTCAGAGTTGACATGGAGAAAAGCCATCGAGAGGGTCTTGGGTTCATCGGGTGAAGCGCTTCACTACAACGAAATTGCACAACGAATCGTTTCGGAAGGATTGCGAAAGAGTGTAGGGGCCACCCCTGGCGCGACGGTAAATGCCCATATCTCTTCATCCATCAAGCACGACGGCGAATCATCGCCATATATCAGGGTATCCAAAGGTACATTCACCTTGCGTTCAAAGAGTAGCAAAGATGCTCGAAAGAGTGAAAGCGGCCGTAGTGACGATAGCGACGAGAGGGAGGAGCAGTATGAAATCATCAGCTCTTTCGGGATGTTTTGGCGCAGAGAGGCGGTAGAGTGGAGTAGCAGCCCGAAACTGCTTGGAATGCAGCAGATTGGAGCAATGACTGTAGATTTCAACAGGCAGTTGGGCATCTATCTGCTCTATGACGGTCGGGAGGTCATATATGTGGGCAGGACTACGGATAGAGCGCTTGGCAGAAGGTTGTACGAACATACCATAGACCGCCTCTCTGCTCGCTGGGACAGATTTTCATGGTTCGGTCTCCTGCCTGTCTCGGAAGAGGGAGATATTTGCGCACTGCCGGAATCATACAGCGCCGCAAAACTGATTCCCGCACTCGAAGCCGTACTTATAGAGGCCCTCGAGCCTCGCCAAAACAGAAAAAGGGGAGATGACCTCGCCGCAGTCGAATATCTACAGAAGGTCGATCCCGAGATAGAAAAAAAGAGAGCCAAAGCCACTCTGAATGCCGCTCTCAACAAGCTTTGAGGGTGACTATTGCGTTTCCTCTCGTTCCCACTGTTCTCGGTGGGAATGCATACGAGAGTATGAAACACCAAAACATAGCTTTACGATGGTAAGTCTCTTTATAGGGGCGGCGACTTCAGTC
>CAJXJF010000024.1 GCA_913054475.1 uncultured Nitratifractor sp. | reverse complement strand
AATCCCATGACATGTTTAATGATCCCAAAGACAGGTTCAACCGTACTTTTTCGTTTTCATCGTTCCCAAGCTCCAGCTTGGGAATGCTTACACTATTGCGGTACGAAATCGACATCTCTCTAGCTCCAAAGCTCATATAGCCATCGCTAATGAGGGTATTGGGAGCGAGGGCTTTTTTTCTCGTTGGGAATGCATACAGGCCGTAGAGTCTTCGCGCAACGATAGAGAGGGTAACTGAAATCTATACGAAAGCTTCCCTCTCTGGAGTCTCTGTGTCGCGCTTTGCCCGAATCGGGATTGATTGTCGCAAGAGGCTTCGCCTATTTTTGCTCCCCGTTTTTCGGGTCGTTCTTTTCGGAGGCTCTCCTCTTGGCCTCCCATTCGGCGCGCATTTTGGCTTCCTTCTCTTTGTAGCCCTCGTCGCGAATGAGCTCCAGAGCGTCGTTGCGTCTGACGGGACGGCTATGAAGAAGGCCGAAGAGTGCACCGCCGCTCTCTCCCGAAGCCGAATCCGCATTGCCGCTATCGCCTTGGGAAGACTCTTCGCCGAAAACAGGCTTTCTGAGCCACTCTACGAAGGAGGTATTCTTCGCGGCCGCTCCGGTTTTGTAGAAGCCCTTGTCGCGGAGTACTTTCATGGGATCTGCCGCTTGGAGTTGGAGGCTCAAGATTGGTAGTAGTATCAGTATCGCTCTTTTCATAGATTATCTCCTATGGATGTTGTGTCGGTCGAGCCGAAATGGATTCCGATTATAGCGGATTGTGACTATATGCTCTTCGGACTCTTTTCGAATGCCGCGATATCACGGATCGTTTTTAGTACGCTGTCGGGGTTGAGGCTTATCGAATCGATGCCCAGCTTCACCAGAAACTCCGCTATTTCGGGGTAGTCGCTGGGTGCCTGGCCGCAGATACCGCTGTGGCGCCCGTTGCGTTTGGCGCCCTCCACCGCCAGCTCGATCATCTTCAGCACTCCCGGATCCCGCTCGTCGTAGTCGAAGGCGACGATCTCGCTGTCGCGGTCGACCCCTAGGCTTAGCTGGGTCAGGTCGTTGGAGCCGATGCTGAAGCCATCGAAAATCCCGCTGAAGGCGTCGATCTGGATGACATTGTTGGGGATTTCGCACATGACATAGATCTCAAGCCCCTTCTCGCCCCTTTCGAGGCCATACTTCGCCATCGTCTCGAGTACCTTTTTCCCCTCTTCGACCCGCCGGCAGAAGGGGATCATCAGGATGATGTTCTCCATCCCGATCACCTCCCGGGCCCGCTTCATCGCCGCACACTCCAGGGCGAAGCCCTCTTCGTAGGCGGGGTGGGTATAGCGGGCCGCACCGCGAAAGCCTATCATCGGGTTCTCCTCTTCGGGCTCGAAGAATTTCCCTCCCAGCAGTGTGGCGTATTCGTTGCTCTTGAAGTCGCTCATCCGTACGACGCAGGGTTTGGGATAGACCGCCGCGGCGATGGTGGCGACCCCTTCGCTGAGGGTCTTGACGAAGAAGTCGCCCATGTTTTCGTAGGCGCGGCTGAGCGCTTCGAGCTCTTTGCGTGTGTCGTCGTCAACCTTTTCGGGATGCTTGAGTGCCATCGGGTGGGCTTTGATATATTCGTTGATGATGAACTCCATCCGCGCCAGCCCTATACCGTCCACCGGCAAATCGGCGAGGCTGAAGGCCTGGTCGGGGTTGCCCAGATTCATCATGATTTCGGTTTCGGGTTTGGGCAGGTCGCTCAAGTCCACCTCCTCCACCTCGAAATCGAGCAATCCGTCGTAAACGAATCCCGTCTCACCTTCGGCGCAGCTGACTGTCACCTTTCGACCGTTCTCGAGACTCTCCGTAGCCATCTTTGCCCCCACGATAGCGGGAATGCCCAGCTCACGGCTGACGATGGCGGCGTGGCAGGTGCGGCCTCCGTGTTTGGTGACGATAGCCGAAGCCATCTTCATTATGGGCTCCCAGTCGGGGGTCGTAGTCTCGGCGACCAGCACTTCGCCCGCTTTGAATTCGTCGAGATGTTTTACATCGGCTATGTAGTGCACCTCTCCTCTACCGATTTTCGTACCTACTGCACGCCCCCTGGCCAGCACTTCGCCCCGCTCTTTGATGTGGTAGATACGCAGAGTATTGCCTATCTTTCGCGACTGTACCGTTTCGGGTCGCGCCTGGACCATATAGAGTCGGCCATCTATGCCGTCTTTGGCCCACTCCATATCCATCGGTTTGCGATGCCCCGCCTTTTGAGAGTAGTGCCGCTCCACCTTGATGGCGTAGTCGGCCAGCACCATCACATCTTCGTCGCCGATGCAGAAGTGTTCGCGCTCTTGGGGAGTGGTGTCGATATTTTCGGTGTACTCTTCGGCGATGTTGCCGGTATTGAGGCTATCGGTGAAGAGCATCTTCTTCTCTTTTTTGCCCAGTCTCCGTTTGAGCACCGCACGGTAGCCCTTTTCGTAGGTCGGTTTGTGGACATAGAAGCTGTCTGGGTCGATAGTGCCCTGTACTACATTCTCTCCCAGGCCCCAGGCGGCGTTGATGAAGACAACATCCCCAAAGCCCGTCTCGGTATCGAGGCTGAACATCACGCCGCTGGCTCCCAGGTCGGAGCGGACCATCTTCATCACCGTCACGCTCAGATAGACTTTGGCCCAGTCGAAGCCGTTGTCGTGCTTGTAGTGCAGCGAACGGTCGGTGAAGTTGGAGGCGAGGCAGCGTTTGTAGGCGTCGATGAGGGCATCCTCTCCCTTTATGTTGAGGTAGGTGTCGTTCTGCCCTGCGAAGCTCGCTTCCGGGCTATCCTCCGCCGTGGCGCTGGAGCGTACCGCCAGCGATACATCGTCGCCGTACTCCTTTTTGAGCTCGGCGTAGCCTTCGATAATCTCTTTGTGCAGATCTTCGGGAAGCTCGAGATCATGAATCAGTTTTCGACACGCTGCGCCGCGCTCCTGAAGGCTCCTCATATCGTCGTAGTCGAGGCCGTCGAGCAGTTCGTGGAGCTTCTCCTCCAGGCCCGATGCCTCCAGTATATGACGGTAGGCTGTCGCAGTCACGGCGAAACCGTTTGGTACCAGCACTCCCTCTTTCGTGAGATTGCGATACATCTCTCCCAAAGAGGCGTTTTTGCCTCCCACCTCCGGCACATCCTCCATACCTATCTGTCCGAACCATTTTATATTCTCGCTCATGAGCAATCCCTCCGTCTCGTTGAATAGTTATTGTATTGTAGAATCAATTGTGATAGAGAATGCTTTACCTACTCTCTCTATCGGCCCGATGGCTCCCTTCGCTCTGCTAGGAATGGAAAAAAATCAATCTCTTTTGGATATAATATTTAGAAATGAAACGCAAAAGGCTGAATAGAGATGAGAGAATATGGTGCCGGCAATATCAAGGTTCTAAAGGGGCTCGAAGCTGTACGCAAGCGTCCGGGGATGTATATCGGAGACACCTCCGTAAGAGGATTGCATCACCTTATCTACGAGGTGGTGGACAACTCCATCGACGAAGCGATGGCGGGGTACTGCGACAAGATAAAGGTCTCTCTCACGGGAGACGGCTCCGCGATAATAGAGGACAACGGACGGGGTATTCCCGTGGCGGAGCATCCTACGGAGAAGATTCCGGCCGCCACGGTGGTACTTACGGTACTTCATGCAGGAGGCAAGTTCGACAAGGATACCTACAAGGTTTCGGGCGGACTGCACGGCGTCGGGGTCTCCGTGGTCAACGCACTTTCGAGCAGACTGCATATGACGATATTCAGAGAGGGGAAGATACATGAGCAGTGGTTCGAGAAGGGTATTCCCATAACCCCCCTCGAGGTTACCGGCACTACGAGAAAGAGCGGTACGAGGATAGAGTTTTGGCCGGATTCGGAGATATTTACCGAAACGGTGGAGTTCAAAGACGAGATACTCACGAAGCGTTTCAGGGAGCTGGCGTATCTCAATCCGAGAATAAGCATAGATTTCAGAGACGAGAGGATAGGTCTCAAGGAGCTCTACCACTTCGAGGGAGGTATCCGCCAGTTCGTGGACGATATGCACAACAGGGAGCCTCTGAGCGCTCCCCGTCTCTTCGAGGGGAGAGCCGACGATATAGAGATGGATATCTCCTTCATGTATCAAAACGGAGAGAGCGACAAGGTTCTCAGTTTCGTCAACAATATCAAGACCTCCGACGGAGGTACGCACGAGTCCGGATTCAGGGCCGGCCTGACCAGAGCGATATCCAACTATATAGCCAAAAACGCCAATGCCAAAGAGAAAAACACCAAAATAAGCGGTGACGACACGAAGGAAGGGCTCGTCGCGGTAGTCTCCGTCAGGGTGCCGGAGCCACAGTTCGAGGGGCAGACCAAAGGTAAGCTGGGGAGCAGCTATGTCCGCCCTCTCGTACAGAAGTTCACCTACGAGCAGGTGAATAAATTTCTCGAAGAGAATCCGATAGAGGCCAGAGCGATAATGAACCATGTGCTTCTCGCCGCCAAAGGCCGAGAGGCGGCGAAGCGGGCGAAAGAGCTGGTGAAGAGAAAAGACTCCATGAGCGTGGGGACTCTTCCGGGCAAGCTGGCCGACTGTCAGAGTAAAGATCCGTCGGTAAGCGAACTCTATCTGGTCGAGGGAGACTCCGCGGGGGGCTCTGCCAAGCAGGGTAGGGACAGAGTCTTCCAAGCGATACTTCCGCTGAAGGGAAAGATACTCAATGTGGAGAAGGCGAGACTCGAGAAGATATTGAAATCGGAAGAGATCAAGAATATGATAACGGCTCTGGGCTGCGGAATAGGAGATGAGTTCGACTCCTCCAAACTGCGCTATCACAGGATAATAATAATGACGGATGCCGATGTGGACGGCAGCCATATCCAGACTCTGCTGATGACATTCTTCTTCAGATTCCTCAGGCCTGTGATAGAGGAGGGCTATCTCTATCTCGCGCAGCCCCCTCTCTATCGCTACAAAAAGGGCAAAAACGAGACATATCTGAAGGATGACAAGGCACTCAACGACTTCCTCATAGAGAGGGGTATCGATGTGCTCGAGGTCGAAACTATGGGGCGACAGGACCTTACGGAGCTCTTCAAACTGGTGGCCTACTACCAGATGACTCTCAAAGAGCTCGACAAGCGCTTTTCGATGGCGGAAGTGCTCAGATATATGATAGAGAATCCCGATATCGTAGGCAAAAGCAGCGATGAACTGGCCGAAGAGCTCGAAAAGTTTATCAGCAATCTCGGATACAACATCCTCAACAAAAAGATCGAAGAGGAGAGACTGCACTACTATGTGCAGAGCAACGAGGGGCTGGAGGAGCTGATAATCGACGACAATCTCTTCACCAATGCGCACTACAACGAAGCACTCTATATCTACGGCAAGATAAAAGAGAGACTCACCGACGAGTTCGAAGGAAAAGATATACTGGAGCTTCTGGAGGATGTCCTCTCGAGCGCCCGAAAGGGAGCCTACATACAGAGATACAAGGGGCTTGGTGAGATGAACCCCGAACAGCTTTGGGAGACCACGATGGATCCTGAAAACAGAAGGTTGCTGAGGATTACGATAGAGGATATCGAGGGGGCTTCCGAAGTCTTCTCTCTCTTCATGGGTGACGAAGTGGAACCCAGAAGAAACTATATCGAGACTCACGCCAAAGATGTGCGCCACTTGGATGTATGATGTTAGAGTCCGTAAAAGAGGAGAGATCCCGTCATTTTCAGCTGGCTTTGAGAGTCGGTATTCCCGTAATGGTGCTCATACTGGTACTTTCATATTCGGTATTTTTTCATGGAGAGGATATAGAGTTCGATACCCGAAGTATCGTCTTGATGACAGCTCTGATTTTCGTGGTGGTCTATTTCATATATTTCGCTCTCGAACAGAGTAGAAAAGAGTCCTTGCTCGACCCGGTGACGGAGGGCTACAGATATGATCACTTCATACGATATCTCGAGAGGAGAAAACCCGAAACTATAGCAGCTCTGAAGGTCGGGAATTTGAGCGTCATCAACGAGGCCTACGGTATAGCCGTTACCGATGAACTGCTGCAAAAGCTCATCGGTGAAATAAATTCCTATTTTTATGACAAGTGTGGAAAATATCCAGCCATAGGCAGAAAATACGGCATGGAGTTTCTCTTGGCTGTCGATTGTGCTCCGCAAAGGGCACAGGATATTCTCGACTCTTTTACGAAAGATTTCGCCTCCATAGACGATATAGAGCTCGAATATAGCTATACCGTCATAGGGAATGAATGTGTTTTGCCGCAGAAGGCGATAGAGCAGTTGAGAAATCTCGTCAATACCCCGCGCAAATATCGATTGACCGAGAGAGAAGAGTATATTCCGAATGCAAAAAAGCTCTCCGAAGAGGAGAAGAAGATAGTCGATGCGCTGGAGATGGATGCACTGCAGTTGCGTTTCAGGCCGATAGAGAGTCTCGAAAGCGGGAAACAGGATATATACGAGATATCCGTCAAGCTCAAAGCGGCCGATGGCAAGACCCTGCTGCCGAGATATTTTCTGCCGGTGATCAACAGGCACAATCTCGGAGAGTATTACGACAGGATACTCTATAGCAAGGTGATAGAGATACTGGAGATAATAGACGACGATATCTCCCTGAGTTTCAACCTCTCACCCTTCTCTCTGAGAAAGGAAAATTTCCACGATATGATGCTGGAGAAGATAGCGAAGAGCGGGGTGGATGCGCGACGAGTGATAATAGAGCTCTACGAGAAGAAGACGCATCACCGTCTGGAGAGCTACCTTAGCGTATTGGGCAATCTGAAGAGGAGAGGTTTCAGATTCTGTCTCGACAACTTCGGCTCGGGCAACTCGTCGATGGAGTATATAAAACATTTCCGTTTCGATATGGTGCAGTTTGATAGAGAGTATATTTCGGCGATAGACGACGAGAAGTATCTCTCCATCTTCTCTTCTCTCGTATCCATGGCGAAAGACCTCGATATAGTGACTGTCGCCAAGTGGGTGGACGACGACAGGAAACGGGAGAAACTGCGCAGGATGGGTATAGACTACATTCAGGGCTTTTCGGTGGGAAAGGTTCTGGATGAGAGAGAGCTTGTAGAGAGATACAATCCAATATACGGAGAGAAGGTATGAGATACGGAGAGAAAGAGATAGATGAGTTCGATATAGATAGAGAGGAGAATTTCTGGCCCAACGAGATTGAAAAGGACTATACTATAAATATAGAGTTGCCGGAGTTCATGTGTCGCTGTCCGAGGTCGGGATATCCCGATTTTGCAACCATTGAAATCTCCTATATTCCGGATAGGAAGGTGATCGAGCTCAAGGCTCTGAAGCTCTATATAAATAGTTTCATGAATAGATATATATCCCATGAAAATGCGGCCAACGAGATATACGACACCCTCTACGAGAGGCTTAGTCCGAGATGGATGAGACTCAGAGCCGATTTCAACCCCAGAGGGAATGTCCACACGGTCATAGAGATAGACAGCTCGAAAGTATAAAGCGCTTTTTCGGTAAAATCGGGGCAATACTGCACTCTTGAAGAGTTGCGAGCGTATTGGAAATTGAAATCAGACAGAGACGGGAGTGGTATAGTTTTGGAAAATATGGAAAAGAAGATAGACGAAGCGGGGACGCTGGAGTCGCTGGAGAAGATAAGGGTCGAGATTTTCGGCAAGAAGGGTATGCTGGCAGCGGAATTCGCCAAGATGAAAGATATACCCGGTCCTGAAAAGAAGGCCTTCGCCGAAGGTCTCAATAGACTCAAGGCGCAGTTGCTCGAGAGATTCGAAAGGAGACACGCCCAGCTCGAAGCCGAAGAGATGCAGAGTCGTATGAGGGCCGAAGCGGTCGATGTTTCGCTCTACGCTCCAAACGGAGTCAAAGGTGCACTACATCCTGTGAAGGATACGATGGACCGCATAGTGGACTATTTCACGGCACTCAACTTTTCGGTCGAGAGCGGTCCGATGGTGGAGGACGATTTTCACAACTTCGAAGCTCTCAACCTGCCCAAAAACCATCCGGCGAGAGATATGCAGGATACCTTCTACTTCTCAGACGGCACACTGCTTCGTACACACACCTCGCCTGTGCAGATACGCACGATGATGAAGAGGAAGCCCCCAATCAGGATAATAGCTCCGGGCTCCGTCTTTCGAAGAGATTACGATTTGACCCATACGCCTATGTTCCATCAGGTGGAGGGGCTCGTGGTGGACGAGAAGGCGAAGGTGAGTTTCGCCAATCTCAAATGGATATTGACGGACTTTCTGCATGAGATGTTCGGAGAGGTGGATATACGCTTC
Organism: uncultured Nitratifractor sp.; assembly: GCA_913054475.1. Taxonomy (GTDB): domain Bacteria; phylum Campylobacterota; class Campylobacteria; order Campylobacterales; family Sulfurovaceae; genus Nitratifractor. The sequence goes on along the minus strand of CAJXJF010000024.1, from coordinate 16,063 downwards.
CGCCCGAGCTTCTTCCCCTTCACGGAGCCTTCGGCAGAGGTGGATATCAGCTGTATATTCTGCGGTGGCAGCGGCTGTAGAGTCTGTTCCCGTACGGGATGGCTGGAGGTTCTTGGATGCGGTGTCGTGGATCCGAATGTCTTCGAGGCGGTCGGCTATGAGGATGTGAGCGGTTACGCTTTCGGTCTGGGTGTGGAGCGTTTCGCGATGCTGATACACCATATTGCGGATCTCAGGTCTCTATTCGAAGGTGATATCAGATTGTTGGAGCAGTTCAGATGACGGTAAGTAGAAGGTGGCTCGAAGAGTTCGTTTCTCTTCGCGGTATAGAAGATGAGAGGCTGTACGAGATTTTCAACTCCATAGGTCTGGAAGTGGAGTCGATGGAGCGCTACGATATTCCAGGCGGAGTTGTCGTAGGCAAGGTGCTTTCGTGCGAAAAGCATCCCGATGCAGACAAGCTGAATCTCTGCAGGGTGGATGTCGGCGAAGAGGAGCCGCTTCAGATTGTATGCGGAGCGGCCAATGTCAGAGACGCCGAATATGTGGCGGTAGCTACGGTAGGAACCGTTCTATCGGAAGATTTTGAGATTAGACCGGCCAAACTCAGAGGGGTGGAGAGTTTTGGCATGATATGCTCCTCCACCGAGCTGGGACTTCCCCCTATGGAAGATGGAATAATGATTCTGGATGAGAGTATCGGCAAGCTTGTGCCGGGCAGGCCGCTGAACGAGTATGAGGCTATCTGTGATACCCGCATAGAGTTGGAGCTTACCGCGAATCGGGGTGACTGCCTCAGTGTAATGGGAGTGGCGCGAGATCTTGCAGCAGCTCTCGAGAGGGAGGTGGAGAGATTCGAGTATAGACTCTCTCGTCCTATGCAGAAGGGTATAGCCAGAGAGCTCAGTCTCCACAGCCGCGGAGATATCGAGGTTGATATAGCCTACGCTATGGCAATGCGTTCCGATTCGGGAGTCAATACGCTCATACGATTCAGGTTGGCGCAGTGCGGAGAGTATAGCGAGGATGCTGTAGAAGCGGTGTGCCGCTATACGATGCAGGCTACGGGTGTGCTTCTTAGGGCGTACGATGCTGATGCACTCAGAAACGACGATGGGAGAATCGAACTCCATCTCGAAAGAGATGAAAACGCAGCGGTGAGAGTGCTTTGCAAAGGAGAGAGTATTTCGGTGGTGGGAGCGTGGCAGGAAGCTTCACTCAAGGCTACGGCGGAGTCCGCCGAGATACTTTTCGAGCTCTCATATATAGAGCCTCGAAGTGTGGTGGATGCCGTCTCTTCTGTTGGCATGAAGACAGACTCCCTCTACTATAGGAGCTCCAGAGGAAGCGAACCAGACATAGAGAAAGGCTTGCTCTATATGGAGGCATCGGGAGAGCGTAGCTGCAAATGCAGCTTCAGTGCCGACCCGATGACATACAGGCAGAATAGAAAAGAGCGAAAGGTCGCCATAGACCCGGAGGAGCTCAACTCTATAATAGGAGAGAATATATCCCGAAGCAAAATCCACTCGATACTGAAATATCTTGGCTTCGAGCTTCACAACGGAAGTACCTCCAGTAGACTCGTGGTCACTATTCCGCCGTGGCGTCACGATATTGTCAATATCCAGGATGTGGCCGAAGAGGTACTTCGTATAGTGGGAATCGACTCCATAGAGGCTAGGCCTCTGCAAATTATGGAGAAGAATAGACTAAGCCAAGAGGCTCACAGATATATTGTCAGAAGGGACTTCAGACACAGGGCCGCGGCGGCGGGCTTCTACGAGGCGGTGACATATGCCTTCTGCCGCAAGAGCACGCTCAGAGACTACGGTTTCGAAACCGTGCAAGAGGGCCTAGAGCTTCTCAACCCCATAGTCGAAGAGTTCGATACGCTCCGAAGTACCATCCTTCTCAATCTTCTCGATGCGGCGCGCAGAAATATAAGTTACGGTAAAAGAAGGATAGCGCTTTTTGAATTGGGTGTGGTTTTCGACAGAGGCAGAAGCGAAAGCGAAAAGCTGACACTGCTTTGGTGCGGAGACAAAGAGGATCCCTCCGTCGTCAATCACGGCAAGCCCGAGAGTGTAGATTTCCCTTTTTTCGTACGAAAACTTGGCGCTATTGTGGGCGATTTCGAGCTGCGCTCCTGCGAAGCCAAAAACGCTCTGATGCACCCTTGGCAGTCGGCGGAGATAGTCAAGGAGGGCAGAGTCTGCGGATATCTGTGCAAACTCCATTTGCAGGCGGCTCAGGACTACGGCCTTCCCGATACTTATATCGCCGAGCTCGATTTCGATGCGTTGATTCCGGGAGTGAAACAGGCCAAGGCGGTATCCAACTATCAGGGTGTCTATAAAGATTTGAGTGTTCTTGTGGAGAGAGAGCTTCCCTACAGCAAGGTGGCGGATATTCTCGACGATATGGTGGAGCCTCTGCTCAAGCGCTTCTTCCCTATCGATATCTATGAAGACGAGAAGCTCGGAGAGAGAAAAAGCCTCACTTTAAGACTCTTCCTCCAGTCCGACGAAGCTACACTCAGCGATGCCGATATAGAGAGAGTGATGGGCAGGGTGCTGGAGCTGCTCGAATCTGGATGCGGTGCGAAACTGAGATGAGAAGAGCGCTAATTGAGAAGCTAAGCGCTCCTTTCGATCTGGAGTGTGACGAGATAGCTTCGGACAAGTCTATTTCGCACAGATGTGCCATATTCTCTCTACTGAGTTCCGACAAGTCCCGCATATCCAACTTCCTGACGGCAGAGGATACACTCGCCAGCCTCGCGATAGCCCGGGAGCTCGGCGCAGCGGTGGAGCGTGAAGGCTCCGAAGTCGTCATCACGCCCCCCAAAGAGATAAGGGAGCCTTCGGATATACTCGATTGTGGAAATGCGGGTACGGCCATGAGGCTCTATTGCGGTTTTCTGGCCGGAGTGGAGGGGAGTTTCGTACTCACAGGCGACAGATATCTTCGCTCCAGACCGATGAAGAGAGTGGTCGCTCCTCTTAGAAGTATCGGTGCGAATATCGACGGCAGGGAGAATGGAAATCTGGCCCCGTTGCATATCAGAGGCGCTTCGCTCGAAGCTTTCGACTACCGTTCACCGATAGATTCGGCGCAGGTGAAATCGGCGATGATTCTGGCGGCACTCAGGGCCGAGGGGGAGTCCCGCTATAGAGAGTCTCTTCTAAGTAGAGACCATACAGAGAGGATGCTTAGGGGGATGGGGGCGGATATCCGCACCGATAATGATGGATGGATAGTTGTAAAGCCACTCGAAGAGCCTCTCGAACCCCTCGATATCAGTGTACCTGCAGACCCCTCCAGCGCCTTTTTCTTCGCTGTGGCTGCAGCCATAACTCCGGGTGCGAGAGTGATATTCAGAGGGCTTGCCCTCAATCCCACACGAGTCGAGGCCTTCAGAGTGCTGGAGAAGATGGGTGCGCGCATGAAGTGGACTCTGCTCGAGGACCGCTATGAGCCCATAGGAGATATCGAGGTATCCTACAACGGCAGGCTCGAAGCGGTAGAGGTAAGTGAAAAGATAGCCTGGCTCATAGATGAATTGCCGGCGCTCGCGATTGCGATGGCTACGGCCAAAGGCAGAAGTGTCGTAAGAAATGCTGCGGAGTTGAGAGTGAAGGAGAGCGACAGGATATCTTCCGTCGTCGAGGCGCTGAAACTCTGTTCGATAGAGACGAGAGAGTTCGAAGATGGGTATGAGATAGTAGGTGGCGAGCTTCGTCCCGCAATCATAGATAGTCGCGGGGATCATCGTATAGCGATGAGTTTCGCTATTGCCGGTATCCGCTGCTCTATGCAGATAGAGGATGTGGAGTGTGTGGATACATCCTTCCCTAACTTCTTCGATATCCTTTCACATATTACAAAGGTAGAGTTATGAAGATAGAACTTGCATCCTCATACGGTTTTTGCTATGGGGTTAAAAGGGCAATAAGAATAGCCGAAGAGAATCCTGGGAGTGCAACCTATGGGCCACTTATCCACAACAAGGACGAGATAGATAGGCTCAGAGAGTCTTTCGACATAGGACTGGTGCAGAATCTACAGGAGGCGCACAAGGAAGATGCGATAGTCATCCGAACCCACGGCATACCCAAAAACGAGCTAAAAGAGCTCAAAGCCGAAGGCAAAAAGATAATAAACGCCACCTGCCCCTTCGTTACAACGCCACAGCAGATAGTGGAGAGAATGAGCAAAGAGGGCTACAGTATCGTCATATTTGGAGACCGTAACCACCCCGAGATAAAGGGCGTATTCAGCTATGCCGAAGATGAGAGAGACGCTTTTGTAGTGCTCGAAGAGTCCGAGCTCGATGGTCTGCCTCTGAAGTCCAAGGTGGCCATCGTGGCGCAGACGACCCGCAAGCCGGCCGATTTCATGAAGATAGTCGCCGCGCTGATTACGATGGCCAAGGAGGTCAGAGTCTTCAACACCATCTGCAACGCCACCTTCGAAAATCAGGATGCGGCGGCAGAGCTGGCCAGGAGAGCGGATGTGATGATAGTGATAGGAGGCAAACACTCCTCGAACACCAAACAGCTGCACTCCATCTGCAAAAACTACTGCCAAGAGAGCTATCTCATCGAGAACAAAGGCGAACTCGACCCTGCATGGTTCGAAGGCAAAAAGCTGTGCGGAATAAGCGCAGGGGCATCGACTCCCGACTGGATTGTACAGGAAGTGGTAGATGAGATAGAAAAGATTGCAGGGGGGAGATGAGCAAGTCGAACATACCCTTCTCTCCTCTTAAATTCTATTTCGCTCTCTTCACGAAAAATACTTCCACGATATATCTTCGGGCCTCCCGGCCTGTACACATCGCGAGATATTTAAAGTAAAAATAGTATAATAGCGCAAAACAGGCTAATAAGGATAGGTATATGAAGTTCGAAGATATCGAAATTGAGGATGTTGATTTTGGAGCTATGCTCGAAGAGTCTTTCAAAAAAGAGGAGCAGGGCAGCAATCTCGTGAAAGGGCATATTATCAAAATCAACGAAGAAGAAGAGCAGGCGATGATAGACATAGGGCGCAAGAACGAGGCCGTTATCAACCTGGAGCAGCTAAAAGACAAGGAGGGGAATCTTCTTTTCAAAGAGGGCGACGAGATACCGGTGGTCATCACCGGCAACAGAGGAGAGAGACCTATAGTCTCCTACGAGCTCGCCAAAAAACGCGAAGCGATGAACGAATTTATCTCCGAGTACAACGAAGAGCAGGAGTATATCATCGAGGGTGTGGTCACCCGCAAAAACAAAGGCGGATATGTGGTCGAGTGTGACGGACTCGACTTCTTCATGCCCAGGACTCTCTCGTATCTGAGTGCCAAGAACGATGTCATCGGCAAAAAGGTGAAGGCTCTTATTGTCAAGGTTGACAAGGAGAAGGGCTCCGTCGTGGTCTCCAGAAAGGACCTTATCGAAAGAGACAGAGCGAGAACCCAAGAGATAGTGGGTGCGCTACTCGAGAGCAAAGACCCCGTCGTAGGTGTGGTGAAGAAGATAACGAGCTACGGAATGTTCGTGGATGTAGGCGGAATAGACGGCCTTGTCCACTATTCGCAAATCTCCCACAAAGGTCCAGTCAATCCTGCCAAATACTTCAACGAAGGCGACGAGGTCAATGTCGTTGCGCTGGAGTACGACAAGAAGAAAAGACATCTCTCACTCTCCGTAAAAGAGGCCAACCCCGATCCTTGGAACAATATAAATGAGATTCTCGAGGTTGGTGATACCGTGAGCGCGACTGTAAGCAATATAGAGCCCTACGGCGTCTTCGTGGATCTTGGAGAGGATCTCGAAGCCTTCCTCCATGTTTCGGAGATATCTTGGGATAAGAATGTCAAGCACCCCAAAGACTACCTCGCTGTCGGTGAGGAGATAAATGTCGAAGTCATAGAGATAGACAGAGAGAACAGGCGTCTGAGAGTCAGCCTCAAGACACTGCTGCCCAAACCTATGGAGGAGTTCGCCCAGAATCACAAGGTCGGCGATATCGTGAAGGGAACAGTCTCTTCGTTAACCGATTTCGGCGCTTTTGTGAAGATAGGCGCGGTAGAGGGTCTGCTTCACAATCAGGAGGCATCTTGGGATAAGAGCGTAAAAGCCAAAGATATTTTCAAGATAGGTGACGAGGTGGAGGTCAAAATAATCAAGATCGACACCGATGCCGGAAAAATATCTCTGAGTAGAAAGGCTCTCGAAAAGTCCCCTGTCGAAGTATTCGCCGATGCCCATAAGGTGGGAGATATCGTCAGCGGTACAATCAAGGACAAGAAGGATTTCGGTGTCTTCATAGCTCTCAACGAGAATGTTGACGCTCTGGTGAGAACGGAAGACCTGCATCCTCTGAAGTTCGACGAGATAGAGCCCGGTCAGGAGATAAAGGGTGTGATTACCCACATCGATCCCAAAAACGACAGAATCAGAGTATCGGTAAGAAGGCTCGAAAGACAGGAGGAGAGAGAGGCTCTCAAACATCTCAACGAGGGTGACGAGGGCAGTATGACGCTCGGTGATCTCATAAAAGACAAACTTGGAAAGTGACGGTAGGCAGATGTCCGGATTTACCATAGTGGTCTGTGACCATATCCATGAAAGCGGTCTGAAGATTTTGGATGCCGACCCTGCAGTCGAGCTGATAAATGCGGCAGATGTGAGCAAGGAGAGACTGCTGCAGGAGTATATTCCTCTGGCTGATGTCGCCATTACGAGGAGTTCGACGGATGTGGACGAGAGCTTTCTTAGAAGAGGGGAGAGACTCAAAGCGATAGTCAGGGCTGGAGTTGGTGTGGACAATGTGGACATCGAGGGGTGCAGCAGACGGGGTATCATCGTGATGAATGTACCGACGGCCAACACTATCGCCGCCGTCGAACTCACGATGACGCATATGCTCTCCTGCGCGAGGCAGTTCCCCTATGCGCACAACAATCTCAAAATCGACAGGGTTTGGAGACGCCAAGACTGGTACGGTACGGAGCTCAAAGACAAGAAACTCGGAATCATAGGTTTCGGAAACATAGGCTCGAGAGTGGGGAAGAGGGCCAAGGCTTTCGAGATGGATGTCATAGCCTACGACCCCTATATAGAGCCGAGCAAAGCGACGGATCTTGATATAAAATATACGAGAAATTTCGATGATATCCTCGAATGCGACATTATAACCATCCATACGCCCAAGACCGAAGAGACTATCGGAATGATAGGAGCGGAGGAGATTGCCAAAATGAAAGAGGGCGTCATTCTCATAAATTGCGCCAGAGGCGGACTCTATGAAGAGAAGGCTCTCGTCGAGGGGCTCAAAAGCGGCAAGATTGCGATGGCTGGTATCGATGTCTTCGACAAAGAGCCCGCGACGGACCATCCGCTTCTCGACCTCGACAATGTGACGGTAACGCCCCATCTGGGAGCCAACACCAGAGAGTCGCAGCGCAATATCGCGATACAGGCAGCCGAAAACGCCATAGCGGCTGTCAAAGGAATAGCCTATCCCAATGCGTTAAACCTACCTATAAAAGAGCATGAGCTACCCGATATCGTTCCCCCCTATCTCGAGTTGATTCAGAAGATAGGGTATATGACAGCGCAGGTCAACAGAAGTGCTCTCAAGTCGATAAAGGTGGTCGCCGAAGGTGAAATAGCACAATATATGGATTCGCTGGCCACCTTCGCCACCGTCGGCGTTATGAGCGAAGCCCTTGCAGACCAGATAAACTATGTGAATGCGGAGTATGTGGCAGGCGAGAGGGGCATAGAGCTGATAAAGGAGAGTCATGAAGACTCCTCAGGCTTCAAAAATCTCGTATCTGTAAAACTGACCACACAAGATGGTGAAGTGATAAGGGTGAGCGGCACAGTATTGGACGCAGATGTGCAGAGAATAGTGGATATAGACGGCTACACTCTCGATCTCGAGCCCAAGGGGAGATTGATTCTCTTCAAAAACGACGACCAACCTGGTGTGATCGGAGATGTCGGCTATACTATCGCCAAGCACGGTATCAACATCTCCGACTTCAGACTCGGAAGAGACAAAAACGGACAGGCGCTTGCGGTCGTGAGGGTCGATGGTGAGATTGGTGGAGAGTTGATAGATGAGCTTTCGTCACTTGAAGCGTGTATCAGCGTAAAGAGTGTAAATATCTGAGAGTCACCTTTTGGCGGAGTATCTTCGCCAAAAGTCTATGGCCTATCTTTTTGAAAACTATGCTTATAATTCTGAATAATAGAAAATCTGGTTATTTGTTATAATTTCTAAATTTCATCGAGGAGTATTCAATGTATCGTAAAATTCTGCTTTCGATGGCGGTAACGGTACCTATTTTTGCCGGCATTCACGGCCTGACACTGCCAAAGGCCCTTGAGATATTGGATGAAAAAAATATTGAAATCAAGGTGTCGAAATATGAAGAGGCCATGAAGTCCTACGACGAGGCGGCGGTTGACGGCATGAATTACGGTAGCGCCACCATCACTCTGCAGGCATTGAGATCCAACGATGCGGGGAATGTTTTCGGCTTCAAACTCCAAAGTAGAGAGGCTAAATTCAGGGATTTTGGTTTCAAGGACTTTCTCGGAGGTATCGCAAACGCTCTGACCTTCGCCAACAGCAACGGCGGTTTCGGGACTCTGGCCAATATGATGAGCAATCCCGCACTACAGCAAAGTATGCTCGATATCGCTCCCAACGACCTCAACTACCCCGATGCCAGAAATCACTTTCTCACCAAATTTAGCTATCAGATTCCTATATATACCGGTGGCAAGATAAGTGAATACAAAAATATAACCCACAAACTCTACGAAATGAGCAGACTCGATACGAGAAAGCTCAGAAATGAGAAGATTTTTCAGGTCAAAAAAGCATTTTCGGATATCTCTCTCGTGGAGAAGTATATCTACAACCTCAGGAAGATAAGAAAAAACATGCTTCGTCTCAAAGATACTATCATAGAGATGAAGAAAGAGGGCTACACGAAAGAGACGGATGTGATGGAGATAGAGGCGAGAGTTGCACAGGTGGACAGTATGCTCAATCAGGCCAAGCTAAACAGAGACCTTGCATACCAGTTTCTCTCCTTCCTTCTCGATACCGATGTCGATTCCATTCGCACGGGAAGGCTCAAGGCCAAAATGCCCAGAGTCACGGACAAGGATATAGAGAGACTCAGTATAGATATACTCAAGGCCAAGAAGGGGCTCGAGATAACGGAGCATGCCATAGAGGCGCAGAAGGCGGCATTCAAACCGATGGTCGGTGCTTTCGGAGAGTATGGAAGTGCGGATGACCACCTCTGGAACGACTTCGCGAGAAAAGATTTCTATACGGTCGGAATGCAGATTCAGTGGAATATCTTCAATGGCGGCTCGGACAAGGCGAGGCTCGAGAGAGCGAGAGTGGAGAATCTGAAAGTGGCCAGACAGGTCGAATTGGCGAAAAAGGGGATAGCCCTACAGGTAAAGAAACTCAAAACCGCCATCAGAAGTCTCGAATACGACATTGCAAGCGAAAAGAAACAGTTGCGTTTGGCACGAGCGGTTTACAAAACCTATGAAGAGAAGTACAAGGTGGGGCTGGCCTCGATAACGGATGTACTCATAAAGCAGTCGATAGAGCTTCAGGTACTGTTGAAATTTCTACAGGTTGCGAACAAACATAATGAAAAAGTGTATGAGCTCGAAAAAATACTCGATTTAGGAGGAAGATCGTGAAGAAAATCGTAACACTGCTGCTGGTGACGGCAGCCATGCTCAATGCGGGGATGCTGCAACTGAGCGGGACAGTGATATCCGATAATCAGAAGATGATAACGAGTCGCTTTATGGGCTTCATAAAGAATATGAAGGTCTCCGAAGGCGACATGGTAAAGAAGGGGCAGGAGCTCTACGAGATAGATTCCAAAGAGATAGAGGCGGCTGTCAAACAGGTCGATTTGGCCATATCCCAGGCGAGACTCGCTCTGCAGATGAATGAGAATCAGCTCAACAATGTATTGCTCAATCTCGATAGAAACAAAAGACTCTACGAAAAAGGAATGGTCTCGAAATTCGACCTAGAGAATCTGGAGCTTGCCGCAAAAAATATGAAAGATATGGTCAAGATAGCCGAAAAGCAGGTTGCACAGGCCGAAGCTCAGAAAGAGGCCGTACTCAACCAGTACAAATATCTTAAGATAAAAGCGAGCAACGATGGTGTCGTGGTGGCCAAAAGACTCAACGATGGAGATATGCAGATACCCGGCATGCCCTCACTCGTCATAACCGATTTGAAACACCTGAAGGTGATGACGGAGATAAGCGAAAGCAATCTGAAGTATATCCGCATGGGCAAGGAGGCAAAGATAGAGATTCCTTCTATTGCTCTGAAAACGGCAGGGAAGATATCGGCGATAATACCTGCATCCAATCCAATGACACACAAATTCAAGATAAAGATAAGCTTCGATAAGAAGGATGCCTTCGTCTTCCCCGGGATGTATGCCAAGATATACATAGAGCAAGAGGATAAAAAATGATAGATTACAAGCCCAAAGATATAGCGGGTAAGCTCGCGCTGGGCTTTCTGAAAAACCCGCTGACTCTGGTACTCGGTATATCCCTGCTCCTTCTGGGATTCATATCTTTGCAGGTGATGCCCAGAGAGGAGGATCCGCAAATAGCCATCTCCGGCGGTGCGGTAATTGTTCCTATGCCCGGCGCGACTCCGAAAGAGATAGAGAATGTAATCGTCAATCCGCTCGAAAGAAGAATAAGAGAGATAAAAGGGGTGGACCATGTTTACGGAGTGGCGATGCACAATGTAGGCATAGTCAATGTGGTCTATAAGATAGGCGAGAGAAGAGAGGATGCCAACCTCAAACTCTACGACAAGGTTATGCAGAATATGGATCAGCTTCCAAAGGGTGTGATGCAGCCTCTGGTGAAGCCCTTCGATATAGATATAGATATCCCTATTCTTACCTTCGCCTTCTATCCCCTGAAGGGTCGCAAAGCTGATTACGAAAAACTCTTCCCTCTGGCAAGAGATATGCAACAGAGGATAAACGCCGTGGAGAATGTGGCCAAAACGACTCTCAAAGGGGCGCATAAACCGCAGTTTAATGTAGAGGTCGATTTGAACAAACTGACGGCATACAACCTCTCTCTCGGTCAGATAATGAATGCGATAAAGTCAATAGCGGTGGATGTACCCGATGTAAAAGGGAGAACAAAAGACGCAAAATTGCTGGTCTTTGGTGTCAAAAACGCCATAGAGGATGTAGATGATGTGAAGAATATCATCGTAGCGCAGTATATGGGCTCGCCGATATATCTGAGAGATGTGGCCAAGGTGGAGAGGGGTATAGATTTTCAGAATTTCAAGAGAGCCTATGTGGCTTTCAAAGAGAAAAAAGGCTCTGCACTCTCTCCCTTGAAAGAGCAAATAACCCTTACAGTATCGAAGCTTGCGGGAACGAATGCAGTCTTTGTGGCCGAAGATGTGCTGAAAGTTATGGAAGAGTACAAAGATAGACTCGCCAAATACGGTTTCGGATATATTCTTACGAGAAACTACGGACACAGGGCGGACGAAGCGGTGAACGAGTTGGTACATCACCTCATAATTACCATTATCATAATAGCGGTGATGCTGGTCTTCGCCCTTGGTTTCAAAGAGTCGATCATCGTTACATTTACCGTACCTGCGATTCTCGCCATAACTCTCTTCATAGCCTATATCTCGGGACAGACGATAAACCGAATCACTCTCTTTGCTTTCCTTCTGTCGCTGGGATTGCTCGTGGATGCGGCCATAATCGTTATAGAAAATATCCACAGACACCTGCACTCCCACGACAGTGACGACAAGAGTATGGAGGAGATATTGGTCGAGGCTACGGACGAGATTGGGGCACCTACGAATATAGCCACGCTGGCCATTATAATGACTATGATACCGATGCTCTTCGTTGGCGGTATGATGGGGTCGTTCATGAAACCGATACCTTTGAATGTCCCGGTCGCACTGGTGGCCTCTTTGGTAGTCGCATATATATTTACGCCCTATCTGAGTCTGAAACTACTCAAAAAGCCCAAACACAAGCATCATAGAAGTAGGGAGAAGTGAGAATGAAGAAGTTCGAAAATTTTGTCTATGCCATTCTCGATAGCAAAAGCAACAAGACGCTTGTGATACTCCTAACTCTGGTGGCACTTGCCGCATCGATAATGATGCTTCCTACGAAAGTGGTGAAAGCGAAGATGCTTCCCGGCAAGAGTGACAATACCTTTTCCGTTTATATAGACACTCCGACGGGAAGTTCGAAAGAGGAGACCTACGCAGTAGGAAAGTGTGTCATAGAGCATCTCAAAAACGAGCCCGAGATTCTCGATATGGAGATGTATGCCGGCATGGGAATACCTCTGGACTATGCCGGATTGGTCAAGGGTGCCGGTATGAAGAACAGTGAAAATGTTGCCGAGATAGCGGTCAATCTCACCGACAAGCACAGTCGGGACGAGACATCCTATATGATGGTCAGCCGCCTGCGTCCCGTTATCAAGAAGGCTTGTGAACCGATTGTCAAGGGGACTACCGTCAAATTTATCGAGCAGCCTGCGGGGCCTCCGACTCTCGCTTCGATAGTTGTGGAGGTTACAGGGCACAATCTGAAAAAGATTAGAGAGCTCGCTTTCGAGGTCGCCAATATTCTCTCCAATACCAAGACTTTGGTGGATGTGGATGTGATGGCGGATGAGATATACAAAAAGTTCGAGCTCATACCGGACAAGGAGAAGATAGCCAGGAGTGGCCTGAGTGTGGAGCAGGTGAACAATATCATCTACCTCGCCTTCGAGGGCATGGCTGTCGCTCATAAAAATTCGGCGAACGAGCCCGACCAGATAGAGATATTCGAGATACTCGACCCCTCCACGAAGAGATTCAACGAGCTGAGCATGGATGCTCTCAAAGAAAAGCTCAACTCTCTGAACCTGATGAACCGCAAAGGTATGATGGTGCCCATAAGCGAGGTGGTGAGGATAGAGAAGGTGGACTCCAAGCCCACCATCATGCACAAAGATCTGCATAGGATGATAAATGTGACTGCCGAAACCGACCAAGAGTCGCAAGTCTATCCTCTACTCGAAGCTAGGGAGAAGATGATCGACTATTTCAGCAAAAAGGGATACAAAGTCGAGAAGATGCCCGGTATGAGCACCTATATGTTCGATCTCAATCTCATCGATCCTGCAAGCGGAGAAAAGTATCTGCTTAGATGGGATGGTGAGATGAAGGTTACACTCGATACATTCAGGGACCTCGGAGGAGCCTTCATAGGGGCACTCGTACTGATCTTCTTACTCCTTGTAATCTACTACAAGAGCTATACGCTCAGCGCCATAGTGTTGGCCGGAAGTTTCCTCTCTATAATAGGTGTCATCGTGGGGCACTGGGTGGCTGATCTGGTGACGAGAGATACCTTCTTCCTGACGGCCACCTCTTTGATAGGCTTCATCGCTCTGATGGGAATCAGTTCGAGAAACTCGCTGCTGCTGATAGATTTTGCCAAGAGTCTGATGGAGGCGCACGGCATGGAGAAGAGAAGGGCGATAGCCGTCTCTTCTGCGACGAGAGCGAAGCCTATCATGCTGACTGCGGTAGCCATCATTCTGGGTTCGGCACTTCTTGCAAGCGACCCCATCTTCGGAGGGCTTGGAGTGGCACTCATATCGGGAACGGTGGCGGCCGTCTTCGTCTCGCTGATATTCGTGCCTGTGCTGATGGACAATGCTAAAGCTATGGATATAGACGACGAAAATCCCATACATCACGACAAGAAGAACATCTCCGTTACGAAATGATGCGTCTGTGTGAGGAGAGGGGCTAACTCCAGACCCCTTCGATAGCCCTGTCGCAGGCGGGGCAGCGCCCTCTGCTGATGTGATTTCTCACTACAGTATAACCTCTACGCTCGATGAGTTTCAATCCGCAGGCCGGACAGTAGGTCGTCGAGTCTCCCAGCACATTACCCATATAGATATAGGCAAGAGAGTGCGAGCGTCCTATCTCTCTGGCGCGATTGAGAGTCTCTATAGGTGTCGGTAGTTTGTCTTTGACCTTGTAGTCCGGATGGAACGCACTTATGTGCCAAGGCGTAAAAGGGTCGAGCTCTTCGGCTATGAAAGCGGCTATTTTGTGCAACTCTTCGTCGCTGTCGTTGTCTCCTGGTACTATGAGAGTGGTGACCTCCACCCAGAAACCGCCCTCTTTGAGCCGCTTAAGGGTATCGAGTACGCCCTCGAGCGAACCTTTGAGAACCTTCTTGTAATACTCTTCATCGAAGCTCTTTAGATCGATATTGAAGGCGTCTATGACCCCTTTCATATCCTCTATCACCTCCGGACTCTCCATCCCGTTGCTTACGAAGATATTTTTTATTCCGTGCTCTCTCGCAAGTATGGCCACATCTTTGGCGAAGGGATAGAATATGGTCGGTTCGTTGTATGTATATGCGATGCTTTCGCAGCCTCTCTCCAGTGCGAGCGAGACGAGCTCTTGCGGGCTAATGTCGTGACTCCCCTCTATTTCGCGGCTCTGTGATATCTGCCAGTTCTGACAGAAAGGGCAGCGGAAATTGCAACCTACCGTACCTATGGAGAGTGCACTCGATGCCGGCAGAAAATGGTAGAGCGGCTTCTTCTCCACCGGATCGATATTGAGGGCCGATATTTTGCCATAGACGAGCTTTTTCAACCTTCCGCCCTTATTGCCATTGACGCCGCATATGCCGACCTGCCCATCTTTGAGTTTGCAGTAGTGACGACATAGAGTGCAGACTATCCTATCTGCCTCTTTTCTGTAGAAATCGCGAAATGCCCTCTCATCGATTCTTATACTCATCTCTTCTCCTTGATTTTTCTTGCCTGATATCTATATATTCGGGGGTGCATATCGACACAGTTGGACGGGAGCCCTGCCTTCTGACAGAGCGAAGAGAAAAAGAGTCCAAACTCGGGCAACTGCTCCCAAACCGAAGGCAGATAGGTGGCCTGTCTGCCTCCCAATTCCAGTATCACTCCGTCCACTCTAGGTCTGATGACTCTCTCGAGCTCTCTCCTATCTGTATAGTTCAACTCCTCGGGGCTGCTCAGCAGAGATATTTCGATCTCTATGTCGTCGAGTTCATCTTTGCGCAAGGGCGGGAAGCGGGGGTCGGAGAAAGCCGCGGCTTTTGCGTTGTGCACAAGGTCGTCCAGAAGAGACCTGTGTGCTATGAGGGAGCCTATACATCCTCTCAGCGAACTATGCTCGTTTATTGTGACGAACAGGGCAGCCGCTCCAGATAGTTCAGGATACTCCCGCAACAGCGCCTCTCTATCGATGAGCTTTTCTCCCGTCAACTCTTCGGCTATCGCCTTTTTCGCGATCTCTATCAATATTTGATCTTTCATTTCATCTCCTTTACTAGGATACTTCACAGTAGCATTTTTCGAAACAAAATGATGCTACCTATGTTGCATTGCGGGAGTGTCGAGAAAAAATCAAGAAGCTCGAAAAAGAGAACAAGGCATTGACCAAAACACCAAAGAAGAGCAGCGCAGAGAGAGACCAAGCAGTGGACCTATCAAACGAGAGAACTCTCGTCAAATTCAAGCGCAATAGACTCTCCCCGACGAGACAATGCCAATTGCCGGGCTTGAATCGTTCCAGTTTCTACTCTCAGTCAATACGATGAACGGCTTGTACGATTATAGTGACATCTTCACTTACAGCTATCGAAAGATATACACAGATAGGAGACAACAAGGCTCATCGACTGATGTAAAAAATGGCTATTGCCAGATGTAGGCGTCGTTCCCATGTGAACACCGCGCCGGAGAGGATCGTTAAATATGAGCCAAGCATCCAGAACCTTTTGTAACGCTTCGATGCAATCGCTGATGCGACATCTGCCTCATACGGCATATTTGCGCCGAATGCCATGATGATACGAGATTGCCGAGCCCAATATCGGGGGTAATGTTCCCAATCTACAGATTTCAACACTCTTAAAGAA
>CAJXJF010000023.1 GCA_913054475.1 uncultured Nitratifractor sp. | reverse complement strand
CGATAGTATATTTGAGGATGGAGAGTTTGACTTCTGGAGAGGGTATCGTGGTTTCTTCATAGAAAACTCCTCTTCTTATTTTATTGGAATTTTCTACTTTTCACAGAAAGTTTGCTCTGCAACCACTATTCGCTACTTTTGGAAAGAGTGGTTTTCGGGGTGATTGCCGGTTTAGATTATCGCCCGATCTGATTCTTTTTTGATGCAGAATATCATATTGCTCTCTTCTTTTTGTGAGGTCTTTTGCCCGCACGAAGATAGATTCCGATGGGTTTTTGCCAAGTGCGGTGCGGATAGTCGAGCCCTTCTGTAGAATCGAGGCAGTCTCTATGCGACATGGATTCGCTATGGGGCTATTTTGCTGCCAGCTCTTTTTCGTACTCCTCTATCAAATCGCCTATCTCATCTATCAGAGGTTTTAGATACTTCTCATATTTTCTCCAACGGTTTGTAGAACTTTTATAGATAGGTTCACGAGCCTGTTGCATACTTGCTGTTTTGATGATATCTTTTCTCTTGTGAAATTCGAGGCACTCCGCTTTCCACTCCACATCGAGGAAATCCGCTATTTTGCGACTCTCCTCCTCTGGATTGTCTATCATATCTTCATATCTTATCTCCAGCAGTGACTCTTTGGGCAAAAGGCTTCTCCATATTTTCATAGTCTCGTGGTAGATTCTGTAATATTTCCCAAGAAGAGTAAGATTGTCGCTCCAATCCAAGCCCTCGCTTACAAAATGTATTCTATATGCCGACAGACATATCTCTGCGGGATTCCTTCTGGTGTGTATAAATTTGGCATTTGGAAGGGTGGCACGCAAAAAACCCAACCACCTGAAATTTTCGGGGAGTTTGTTGACGATATACCTATACTCGGCGCCTTTGACTCTTTTTTCGAGCAGTTCGATGTAATATTTACCTCTTTCATATATGCCAACACCTCTTTGTATAGGCGAAAATTTGTCAAGCTCGAGATGGATTCCGCACAACTCTATATTGTGTAGTGCTTTTCTGACATCATTCGTTTCGCCAACGCTTACGATATTGTCCAGACCTGTAATGATCCTCTCCGTAAGTGTCGTTCCGGATCTTGGCATACCCACTATGAATAGAGGTTTCTTGCTTTCATATCCGCCATGATCGGAAGTTATGCAATCTTTATCCAAGTTCTTCCTGAGATGTTCCAACAAAACAATGCCCAGCTCAAGATCTTCACTCTTGCCATGTGAGCGGAAATCTCCTCCTCTGCCATAATATAGGAAGGCTGTATTGTAATCCTCTACATCCCAAAAGGCTTTTCCCGCCACATAACAGAGCAAAGCCTTGTCTTTGTCTTTTAGCACACAGAGGTTTGCCAGCATCGAGTTCAATCTTTTGAACACATCATCCCCATAGCGAAATTTATGCAATCCTCCCAAAGCGGACATATGTTGAACATTCACCGCATCACCGGTGAGTACAAGCCTCTTTAGCAGCTCTTCGGCTTTTTCCCTATCCCCTCTTTGTAGATACATTACCGAGAGGTCGTAAAGCAAGTCAACATCGTCTTCCGCCAGCTCCAAAGCCTCTTCCATCACCTCTATAGCCTCTTCGCTGCGGTCGATTTCATTTAAAAGGTTTGCATAGATATTCATCAACTTCGTACTGAGAGGGTTTTGATATAGTGCATTATCGACAAACTCCAGAGCCTCGTTCACCCTATCTGTCAGCGATACAATCTCGGCCCAAGCCCTCATCGTTTTGGTGCTTATCTCGCCACCCATGCGAAGAACTCTCTCATAATACTCCAGTGCCTCATCCTCTCTATATAGGGCATTGAGAAGCTTGGCGCACTCTTCTATATATTTGGGATTGTTTTCATCCATGCTCAAGAGTCTCTTCGCATACAATAGAGCCTTTTCATCGTCGCCAAGGTCCAGATAGATATCATGAAGAGCCGTCAATATAGCCTCATTCTCTCCATTGTGTGATAGTGCTTCTTCCAGTAGGGCTATCGCCTCTTGCACTCTTCCCTCTTTCAAGAGCTCTTCACTCTTTTTCACTATCTCTTTCATCTCTTCACCTCTTTTTCATCCTCTCATCGAGAAAATATATCTATATTGGCTTTGGTAGCGATATTCTACCATCAACAACTTATCGCAGGAAGTGCTTTCTGTCATGAAAATGTATCATGCCATCTTCTTTGCAAAAAAGTATCGTCAATCCAAGTATTAGAGTTGCAAAACCTCTCAGGGGTTATCGAAGCATCTACCTTCATCTATCTCCACACTACAGACTCCATTGTATCGATAGAGAAGGCGATATCGCAGACTCTCTCCACCTGCGCCATATCGTGGCTCACCAGAATGATGGTCATACTCTTTTTCAACTCCAGCATCAGCTTCTCTATCCCAGCTGCCGCCCGAGTGTCGAGGGCGGATGTGGGTTCGTCGAAGAGAAGTATATCCGGTCTGCATACCAGTGCCCGGGCTATGGCGAGTCTCTGTCGCTGCCCTACGGAGAGAGAGTTTGCACTCTCATCGAGTCTCCATCTGACCTCATCCCAGAGATATGCAGCCTCCAGCGCCTCTCTGACAGCCTCTTCGTCTCTTATACCCACTATATCCAGAGCGAAAGATACATTTTTCCTTATACTCATAGGCAGAGCGACGGGAGACTGGAATATATAACCCACCTTTCTTCTAAGCTCTACCGCATCGATATCCGAAACCTCTCTCATAGCGCCCATATGGAAAATTTCGATTCTCCCCTCTCTGAAAAACGGACTCTCTTCTATCTCGTGCAGTCTGTTGATGGCTTTGAGTATAGTACTCTTCCCCGCTCCGGACCTGCCGACTATCGCACTGATTCGAGAACTTTTGAACTCTATGTCGAGTCCCTCCACAAGCCGCCTCTCTCCGTAGCCGCAGGAAAAATCTCTCAGACGGACCATACTCGACCTTTGGCTCTCTCACTTAGAGCACCCGATAGATATATGAAAAGAGAGGAGAGAGCTATGAGCATAATGGCGGAGATATATATGGCACCAAGCTCACTCTCGTCGGCATAGCTGGCACTCATATAGTAGATATGGAAGGGAAGCGCCTCGAAGGGGGAGAGGAGAGCATCGACGAAACCGTAACTCGCCACGGCACCGGTAAGCATTATCACGGCCGTATCCTCCGCCGACCTGGCTATGGCGAGAAATACCCCTCTCTTTATATGACCGACGGCATGCGGAAGCATGACCCTCACGAGGATATCTTCTTTGGAGGCTCCAAGCGCATATGCCATGGAGATATACTCTCCAGGTGTTTCTCTCAACCCCCTCTGTACAGATTTCACTATATAGGGCAGTATCAAAACGGAGAGGGTGACGGAGGCACATAGGAGCGAGCCTCTCAACTCTGGGAAATATCTATGCAAAAGCAGAAGAGTGGAGAAACCGAAAAGTCCTATCACTATGGATGGCGTGGCGGCAAGTATGGAGAAGGAGATATCCACTACTCTGGCAAAAAGCGCTCCCGCATAGAGTTCGGCATAGATAGCCGTAGCCACTCCGAGCGGAAAGGCGAAAAGTACCGAAAGCAGTACCAGACTCACACTCCCGGAAAGAGCGGGGTAGAGTCCGTCTATGGAACTATCCGCCATATATGCCTCTACGGCTTCGAAAAAGAGATAGGCGAGGATGGATAAAAAGAGTACTACCGTCAAAAAGAAAAGCACTCTCGCCGTGAGGAAAAAGAGCCTATCCATTCGAAAGCCCCCTTTTCAGAAGAGCACTGATACCCAGTATCAGGAGAGTGGAGAGAAAGAGTATCACTCCGCTGGCGAAGATGGAGCGAAATTCGACCGAATCGTAATCTCCGGCGAAGAGAAGAGCTATATGCGATGTCAAACTTCTCGCCCCGTCGAAAGGGGAGGATGGCATTTTGCTACTGTTTCCCGCGAGCATGAGAGCCACCATGGTATCTCCCAGAGCCCTCGCCAGCCCCATCATATAGGCCACCGCCATACCCGCCCTGTTGTAGGGCAGAAGCACCCTGCGCTGATATGCCGCCTCCTCTCCTCCCAGAGCATAGACGGCGGTTCTGAGCTCTTTTGGTGTATTGCGGAAGCTCTCGCGCATGTAGAGTATCATCGTAGGGCTTACGAGCAGAGAGAGGACTACGACTGCCGAAAGGATACAGTAGCCGCTTGTGTCGGATACCCTCCTCACCATCGGGACTACGAGCATCACTCCGAGAAAGGCATATACCACCGTAGGTATGCTCGTCAGTATCGAAAAGAAAGCCTCCAGAAATCTTCGCAAGACTCCTGCGGCAAGCGAATCCATCCCCATCGCACTCGAGAGAGCTATCACGAAAGCCAGTAGCGATGCCGGTATGGAGATATAGAGAGTTCCCGCTATCATCGGGGCCAACCCATACGATGCGTCGGGATTCCACTCCCCCAGGAGTATGTTCGTCAAAGCGTCTCTCTCCAGCAGAGGGGCGCTGAAGTAGGAGAGAAAGAGGAGTATGGCCCCTACGACGAAAGAGGAGAGGATGGCCGACAGTAGCAAGAGCACTCTCATTTAACAGGTATGAAGCCCTTCTTCGCAACTATGTCGTGCTGTACATGCTCACTGTATAGATAGTCTATGAAAGCCTTTTTCAAACCCTTCGCCTCGCCTTTGCTAATGGAGTATATACCCCTCTTGTAGGGATATTTCCCACTCAGGATATTGTCCCTGTCGGGTCGGACTCCGTCTATGGCCACTCCGGAGACGCTACTGTCTATGAAACCGGCGGACATGAAGCCTATAGCCGCCGGGTCGTTGGCCACGGCCCTCTTCATGGCTCCGTTGGAGTTTACGAAAGAGGCTTTGGCAGATATATCGCCCTTTTTGAGAATCTTTTTCCAAAAGACCTTCCTCGTGCCGCTCGCCCTGTCTCTGGTATAGATATCTATTTTGGCATCCTTCCCACCGAGCTCCTTCCAGTTGGATATCTCTGCGGAAAATATCTTTCGTATCTGCTTCGAGCTGAGAGACTTCACGCTGTTGGAGGGATTGACCACCACGGCTATCCCGTCCACAGCCCACTTGTACGGCACGAGCTTGTATCTTTCGATCTCCTCCCGGCTGGGTTTGCGACCCGCATTTCCGATATCGACAAGCCCTTCCCCCACCTTCTTGATACCGACTCCGCTCCCTCCGCCGGCTATCGCTATCTTGATAGCGGGGTTGGCTTCATGTATCTCTTTGGCCACAATCTTCATTATGGGGATATGAGCCGTTCCACCGGCAATCCTGAGGGTTCCTTCGTATCCTGCGAAACTATCCGTGGCTTTTGCGCCGTAGAGCAGTGCCAGGGGCAGAAGCAGGAGGAAAATTCTCTTCATCTACAGACTCCTTGTGCAATATTTCGCCACGATTATATTCCCATAGCCATAAAAGGAGACTGAATCCGTATCGCCGTCACCCTCCGCTCTCGGCGGAAAGGGGAGAGCGGCTCTTGCCGCCCTATATTTCGACGAGAGTACGGCTATCGAGATAGTAGATGAAGGCTCTGACCACGGCAGACTCCGTGAAGCTTCTCACCGCCTCGCTGTAGGCCTTCAACTGCCTTTTGTAACTGCTTTCGTCGTGGGGGGTGACACTCTTGTAATCTACGACTATCGCCTCCTTTTCACTCTCTATCAGAAGGTCTATCACTCTCAGCCTCCCCTTTTCGACATAGGGAAGCTCCCTGTGGATTCTGCCTCTGCACAGAGCGGCAAAAGCCTCGTTCCCAAGAGCCTTGCGGGCCATATCCACCGCCTTGTCGGTATCGCAGAGCAGGCCGTAGCGATTGAGGAGGGAGTCTTCATCCTCGGTTTCGAGCAGGTAGTGCACCGCTTTACCGAAATAGATGGCCTCCCGGTCGTTCGCACTATACTCCGCCGCCTCCGTTCTCTTCTCCTGTCTGCCGTAATCTCTCCATCTCATCTTCACTTCCGGCAGTGCCTCTCTTCGAGACTCCTGCACACTCTCTATGCGCAGCGTGCCTATCTTCTCCTCCTCGAGGGAGAGAGCGGCAAAGGAGGAGGACTTCTCTCTGAAGAGTATATGCAGACTATCTCGCGCCCTCGTGAAGGCCACATAGTTTCTATTCATCTCGTCTTCCGCCGCAAGGGCCCTCTCTTTTTCGAGTACTCTTGCATACTCGGGATCGACAGCCTCTCTCTTTTCGAACTTCATCCTCAGAGCGAGCAGTTCGATACCTTCGTAATCGAATATCACCGGGGAGCTGTCGTGCCGCGCTCTTCCCATCCTGTCGAGAACGATGAGGTGGGGAAACTCCAGACCCTTTGATTTGTGTATCGTCAAAACATTTATACCCTCCACGAGAGAGGGCGGCAACTCCTCTTCGTAACTCTCTATATCCATTACGAACTCCTCCACACCCCTGCAGCCCATGGAGAACTCCAAAAGTTTCAGTGCCGCCTCGTCGTAGAGTCCATAGATATCCATAGCCTCTTTCACTATCGATGCCGGAGGCAGATTCGCATCGAAAGAGAGGGCGAACTCTTCCCTCCAGGGCTTTCCGAGCAGAGCCAGTACATTCAGACGGTGAAGCGCATCGTCTCTGCCGTATCTTCGTGCATGGAGTGCGCGAAGAATCTCTATGAGAATCTTCGCACTGCTACGCTCCTTTACCAGAGCTCTTTTGTGTGTTTTTATCCTCTTCGCGAATCTCGACTCTATATACTCTCCCACTTCGAGTATCTCTCTGTTGTCGTGCACGAGTATGGCGATATCGCTCTCTCTCGCTCCGGCGGCGAAGAGGGTAGCGAGGGTATCTCCCATCTTTTCGAGGAGCTCATCTACGGCGCATGGCAGCACCTCTACGAAACCACCCTCTCTCACCGCTTTCTGGGGAGGCTGGACATAGGGGAAGATTCTGTTGACGAATCCGACTATCTCTCCCGCGGAGCGATAGTTTCTATCGAGATACTCCACCGGAATGTCGAACCTTTTCGCCACATGTTCGAAGAGCTCCTTTCTACCCCCTCTGAAGCGGTATATCGACTGTTTGGTATCCCCCACATAGAAAAAACTTCTACTGCCCGGTGATGCCGCCGCCTCCTCTATAAAGGGTTCGAATATTCTAAACTGTGTGACAGAGGTATCCTGAAATTCGTCGAAGAGTATATGGGATATGGAGGAGTCGAGTCGGAAACGGATGAAATCCATCATATCCTCCCTCTCTCTCAAAAGGGAGTAGACGAAGTGCTCTATATCCCGGAAGTGCAACACTCCGCTTCGCGCTATCGCGGCCAGTTTGCTCTCTCTATAGCTGGCGTAGAGCTCGTAGATATTTTTGAGAAAGTGCTTCTCTCTGGCTCTGTAACATACGGCTATGAGAGCTTTGAGCTCTATGAGTATCCTGTCGAGGTCGGGGGTATAGACCTTTTTGTAATCCCAGTAGTTCAGGCTATCCCTGGCTATCCAGCTTTTGGCCATGAGTTCGGAAAAGTTTTCGAATCTCATCGTCTTTTTCCCTCTCTCTCCAAGAGAAGACGAGAGCATATAGTCCGAAATCTCCCGCGCCTTCGAGAGTATGGCATCTTCGTCGCAACGGATATCCGAAGCTCGAAAGGGCGGTAGCTCCTTGTCCTTTTCATACAGTATCTCGAAAAAGTCCGCTATCTTTCGCCCTCTTTGGGACTCCTCTTTGGCAAAAGCCACAATCTTTTCATACTCCCTGTCGGGAAGAGTTTCGAGAAAAGAGCCGAAAAAAGAGCCCGAGTCGGCAGGAGAGACCTCGTAGTCGCTCCCGACTCCCACATACCAGCAGAATTTTCCCAATATCCTGTTGACGAATCTGTCTATCGTCATTATCGCAGGTTCACTTCTCAAAAATCTATCCAGGACCTTCGGAGCGAGTCTCTCTATATCCTGCTCGCCGAAGCCTGTCTCTGCCGCTATCACCTCTCTCATCTGAGGCTGCATATCCAGCAGAGAGGACAATACCCTCTCCTCCATCTCCCTCGCGGCCTTGTTCGTGAAAGTTATGGCAAGTATTTCGGAGGCTTTCACTTCGAGAAAGAGCAAAGAGAGATACCTCGCCACCAATGCGAAAGTCTTACCACTGCCGGCGCTTGCACTCAGCGACAACAGAGCTTTGCGCAAAATCCCTCTCTCCATCGCCTTCTCTCCTTCATGATTTGCCCCAAATTTTCGAAAACCATTATATCACAGGATGCAATTTATCTTTTTCGCCATCTTTTTCGCTAAAATCGCCGCAACTATATAAAATTTCTCAACAAGTATAAGGAAAGATAATGACAGATTTTCATTTCATAAAGGACGAAATGCTGGTTCATATTCCTGCATGTACACATGCTTCTCCCTCGAGGGCACTGGTGATAGGAGGATGTGACAATATCAGAAACGAATTTGCCAAATACTCCGATTTCGAAGAGCTTGTATATATAGATGCCGACGGCGTTATGGACTCCTTCGCGAATATGGGAGTGAAGAGTTTCGATATGGCGGTAGTGGCCGACGACAGTTTCCACGGCGACAGGGATTTCTGGATAGAGCTTACGAAAGTTCTCGATGAAAAAGCGGTCGTGAGTGCCACACTCCCCAATATCGTGAGCGATGAGAGTGAGGCGAAGAGGAGTCTGGAGCTTCTGGGGCGGATATACCGCATAGTGATGCCATACAGATACGAAAGCTACGATTCCGACTGTGGTCTGGGTAGCGAATATCTCGTCCTCGCGAGCAGATTCTACCATCCGACAGCCGATATCAATCTGCAAAGAGCCGACCTTACGGATGGCTTCAGATACTACAACAGCGATATAGCCATAGCCGCCTTCCAGACTCCTACATTCATAAACCGCAACTATCTCGGAGTGATAAAACGCTGATGGTTTTCGGACATGCCGTAGCCCTTACGGGGGGGATAGCCACCGGCAAAAGCAGTGCGAGCGCCATACTCTCGCTGCTTGGCTTCAGAGTGATAGATGCCGATACGATAGCCCATGAAGTCCTGCAGGAGAAGAGTCCGCAAATCGCACAACTCTTCCCGGATAGCTATCTCGACGAAAACGGTGCGGTGGACAGAAAGGCTCTGGGCGCACTGATATTTTCGGACAGAGAGGCCAGAGAGAAGCTGGAGGCTCTTCTGCACCCCGCCATAAGGGCCGAGGTAGAGTCACGAAGCCTCAAAGAGGAGAGGCTGGGCAAACCCTATATCATAGATATCCCCCTCTTCTTCGAGACCGCCCACTATCCGATAGAGAGAGTCGTTACCGTCTATACACCCGCCGATATACAGCTACAGAGGCTCATAAAGAGAGACGGATTGAGTGAAGAGGAGGCAAGGAGACGAATAGCCGCCCAGATGGATATAGAGAGAAAAAGGGAGCTTGCCGACTGGGTGATAGACAACAGTGGCAAGCTGAAACAGTTGCAGAGTGAATGTGAGAGGGTGGCCGAAGAGATAGTGGAGAGTTTCTCGGCCTAATACCACAACTGCATGCTGGAGCAGTGCAGACTTCCACCCTCCTCTATCAACTTTCGACACGGTATCGGTATTATCTCCCTCGCAGGAAAGATACGCCGAAACAGAGCGTCCGCCTCTTTGTCGCTGGGAACCCCGTAGGAAGGATAGAGGAGCGCTTCGTTGCAGATGAGAAAATTGGCGTAGCTGGCGGGGAGTCTTCTCCCCTCTTCATCATATACGGCTTCGCACATCGGCAGAGGGATGAGACGATAGGCCTCGCCATCCTCCCGCCTCATGGAGCGCAACTGAGCCTCCATCGAAGAGAGCTCTTCGTAGTGGGGGTCGTCTCTATCTTCACAGCTGACATAGGCGATAGTCTCTTCATCCACGAAGCGGGCCAGCATATCTATGTGCCCGTCGGTATCGTCGCCTTCGAGATAAGCGTGGTCGAGCCAGAGGATACGCTTCGCCCCTATATATCGCGAAAGTCTCTCTTCCACCTCCTCCTTCGATAGGCCACCGTTTCTGTTGGGATTGCACAGACAGGAGGATGTAGTCAATATCGTACCTCTGCCGTCACTCTCTATCGAGCCGCCTTCGAGTACGAAATCGACACTCTGCATAGTCGCGGTCGCGAAGTAACCTCTGCCGTGCAGAATCGAATTGACCCTGTTGTCGGCCTCGGCTTCGTATTTGCCTCCCCAGCCGTCGAAACGAAAATCCATCAGCAGAGCTTCGCCATCCTCCTCCAGACTCAAAACACCATAATCCCTTATCCATGTATCGTTGTACTCGAGCTCTATGAAGGTGATATTGCGTCTGCTGCAGAAGAGCTCCTCTATCTCCTCCTTTCGCCTGCACAATATATATACGGCTTGCGAATAGGCAATGGCCTGCGCCATCCTTACGAAGGGAGCATAGGCTTTGTGCAGCTCCCCCCTCTTCGCCCAGTCGGTCCCCTCGTGGGGGAAGGCGAGCATCACCGCTTTCTGTCTCTCCCATTCGGCTCTCAATCTACGCATACTTCAGTCCTCAATCGAGATCGCATCTGTCGCTGCAACGCCCCTCGTTGCTCTCCTTTATGGCTTTGTATATCTCTTTTGTCATCAGATAGATCAACAAGAGCGTTATCGCCATCCCTATGACCTTGCCTATAGTCATCCAGAGCACCGTAGCCTCCCTTTTATCGCATATACGCTATCATCCCTCCATGGCTTACATAGAGATAGATAAAGATGCTTTTTTTCACAATCTTAACCAATTGGCTCTGAAAGCGGGCTCAAAAGAGAAGATAGCTCTGGTGCTCAAAGACAATGCATACGGTCACGGACTCGCAATCATGGCCGAACTGGCCGCCCGCTGGGGTGTGCGGGAAGCTGTCGTGAAAAACCTGAAAGAGGCTTTCGAGGTAGAGAGGCTTTTCGACAACACTCTCGTACTCGGAGAGAGACCTGTGGCGCACGAGAGGCTCTCTTTCGCCGTCTCCGAGCTCTCCGCACTCGAAGAGGCCGATACCAAAGCGGCCATAGAGCTCAAAATCGATACCGGAATGCATAGAAACGGAATAGCCGAGGAGGAGCTCGATAGGGCACTGGCGATAATCCGAAAGAGAGGACTCCATCTCAAGGGGGTCATGACCCACTACAGAAGTGCCGATATCTGTACGAGCGAATACTACTGGCAGAAAAAGCGCTTCGCCCGCCTTAGAGAGTATATTCTATCCGAGGGGTTTCATTCCGTGAGATTCCACTCCCACAACAGTGCGGCACTGCTTAGATGCAAAAGCTTCGACGAAGATATAGCCCGTGTGGGGATAGCGGCATACGGCTACGAAGAGCTTCCAGACTGTTTCGACAGATACGGACTCAAGCCCGTACTCTCTCTCTATGCCCGAAGATTCTCCTCCAAAGTCTTAAAAAGAGGTGAGCGTATCGGATACGGAGGCGACTTCACCCTTGCAGAGGATACGAAGATATCCACCTACGATATCGGTTACGGTGACGGCTGGCGCAGAGGGGATTCGAGCAATCCCTACACCACAGCCGAGGGGCTGAAGATACTCGGAAGAGTCTCGATGGACTTCATATCTCTCCCCTGCGACAGAGAGAGTGTCTGCATCATGAACGATGCCGCCTATGCCGCCAAACACTTCTCTACCATCACCTACGAGATACTTACTTCCCTCAAAGAGCACATACCCAGATATGTAGTATAGAGAGTCGGGATTTAGAGCCAGATATTGTCTATAAGTCTCGTTTCGCCCACTTTTGCGGCGACGAGTATCAGGCTCTCCCCCTCTTTTATCTCTTCGAGCATATTCAGTCCTCTGTCCGTAACGGCTACATACTCCACCTCATCGACTCCCTTTTGCAAAATCTCTCTCATGGCGGATATGAGTCTTTTGGCATCTCTCTCTCCTTTATCCACAAGCTCGGAGGCACTTCTCAGCGCTCTGGAGATAGAGAGGGCTCTCCTCCTCTGCTCTTCGTCGAGATATACATTTCTGCTGCTGAGTGCCAGGCCGTCGCAGTCTCGCACAGTCTCGCATCCGACAATCTCGATATCCATAAAGTAATCTCTCACCATCTTCTCTATCAAAATCAGCTGCTGGGCATCTTTTTTCCCGAAATAGGCTCTATCTGGAGAGACGATATTGAGCAGTTTCATCACGATTTGCAAAACTCCATCGAAATGCCCCGGTCGCCCTGCACCCTCCAGTATATATCCCCCTCTCTTGGGCGCCAATATCTTCATCTCGTCTTCGAAATAGATATTTCGCATCTGCGGCATATAGAGTATATCGACACCCGCACATGCACAGATCTCTATATCTTCCTTCTCCCTGCGGGGATATCTGTCGAGATCCTCTCCCTCCAGAAACTGAGTGGGATTGACAAAAACGGAGACCACGACATTGTCGTTCTCTTCCGCAGCCCTCTGTATCAACGAGATGTGCCCTTCGTGCAGAGCACCCATTGTCGCGACGAAACCGCACTCCCTTATCCCGCTTTTGGCTATCCGCTTCATCTCGTTCGTATCTCTGACTATTCTCATCGCTTAACCTTTCCGACTCCTATTTTCGATAAAATCATATCCAATATTAGCAGTGAAGAAGGATATCTTGGATGGATGCATATGAGTATGGTGAACTTTTGAAGAATCTACAGACGAAAATGGAAAATATCACCAATATCGTCAAACCCGCAGAGATAGAGAAGAGACTCGCAGAGATAGAGAGTATGCAGCAAAATCCGGAATTCTGGAGCGACAACGAGAGAGCGGCCAAGATAGCTCAGGAGAAGACCAGGCTGGAGAGAACCTACGCCAAATACAAAGATGCGGCGGATTCGCTCTCCGATGCCGTCGAATACTTCAGCCTCGCCAAAGAGGAGGGAGACGACGAGACACTCGAAATGCTCTACGAAGATGCCGATAGCCTCAAAGAGCATATACAGCAACTCGAAATCGCGATAATGCTCAGCGGCGAGCACGACATGGCCAACGCCATAGTCACGATACATCCGGGTGCGGGCGGTACGGAAAGCCAGGATTGGGCGAGTATGCTCTATAGAATGTATCTCAGATGGGCGGAGAGACACGGCTTCAAGGTGGAACTGCTCGACTATCAGCCGGGAGACGAAGCCGGTATCAAGGATGTCAGTTTCATCATAAAGGGGGAGAATGCCTACGGATACCTGAAGGTCGAAAACGGCATACATCGCCTCGTAAGAATCAGCCCTTTCGACTCCAACGCCAAGAGGCACACATCTTTCACTTCGGTGATGGTCTCTCCCGAGATAGACGACGATATAGAGATAGAGATTGAGGACAAAGATATACGCATAGATACCTACAGAGCCTCGGGGGCGGGAGGACAGCATGTAAACAAGACCGAATCGGCAATCCGTATAACCCATATTCCCACGAACATAGTGGTACAGTGCCAGAACGACCGCTCACAGCACAAAAACAAAGCGGCCGCCATGAAGATGCTCAAATCCAGACTGTACGAATACGAAATGGCGAAAAAACAGGCGGAGATTGACGGTATGGAGAAATCGGAGATAGGCTGGGGGCACCAGATTCGCTCCTATGTACTTCAACCCTACCAGCAGGTGAAGGATAGCAGAAGCGGTCAGGCCTTCAGCAATGTGGAGGCCATTCTCGACGGAGATATAGACAAGATCCTGGAGGGTGTCCTGATAGCCCTGGCCGATTGAGTCGGCCCGAACTATTTCAGGTTACCTATCTCTTCCTTCGCTTTGTAGGAGCTTATGGTGCCCGAAAGATAGTCCGACTCTATTTGGGAAAGCTTCTCGAGAAGAAGATCTCTAAATTCGGAGGGCGCCAGCTTTAGCTTGATCATATCTCTCATCAGATGAAAGTTGGGGAAGAGTTGCATTATACGCTTTTTGGTAGGGGACTCCTTCCATATCCTTTTGGCATTCTCTATCGAGACACCCGAAAGATCCAGAATTGGTGTACCGGTAACATCCTGTCTGTAATATTCGAGTATCTCTTTCTTTTTTCTCTCCTCCGCATTGGAGGGATTGAGCGATTCGATTTTGTGAATATCTTCGTTTTCTACATCTCCAACGAAGTTGAAAACGAAATATGCAAAAGCGACTCCGACAATAGCAAGAACCAGCAAACCTTTGTCTTTCATCTACCTCATCCTTCTTGTTCTCTTTTTTATTTGATAAATGATAATATACCTTTTTTTAGTTAAAAAGTATAATGATATTTCAATGCAAATTCAATTTTTATCGAATTTGCATTGGCTACATCGAGAGTTTAGTGCTGAGTACCGTTTAAAACGGGAACGAAATAGCAAGACTCTATCGCTTCGTATGTCACTTTCGCATTACGCTTGTAGAATCTTGTAATGATTTGTAATCCCTCTTCGTTTATGGGGGCGAGCAGTATTCCCCCCTCCGCCAACTGTTCGAAGAGGATATCGGGGATTCTGTCAACGGTGGCCGAAAAGAGTATCCTTTCATAGGGTGCATACTCCTTCCAGCCCCTCTGCCCATCGTCGTATCTTGTAAAGATATTGTCCATCTCCATATCTCTGAAACGCTCCCGCGCCTCTCTGAGCAGCGGCTCTATCCTCTCTATCGTAAAGACCCTGCGCACTATTTTGGAGAGAATGGCGGCCTGGTAGCCGCTTCCACACCCTATCTCCAATACGCTATCGACACCTTCGAGCTCGAGATGCTGTGTCATTTTGGCAACGGTCAGAGGAGAGGATATCCACTGCTTCTCCATCATCGGTAGAGCATCGAGGCTATAGGAGAGATGCTGAAAGCCCTTCGGTACGAATTTCTCCCTATCGACTTGCATAAAGGCTCTTTTTACATAGGGCTCGAGAGGAAAGATTCTATCTATCTCTTCTACCATTTTCTTCAGATAAAACTCTTCAAGCATGGTACTCTTCTTTTCTAATATTAAATAATAAAAGAATTTTAGCTCAATATCTCTCTTTTTAGCCTTATTTTGCATCGAAACTTGCCATATATATCTTGATTCGATATGAGAGTACGCATCTTGAAGTCGAATCTGGGAGAGGAGATGATTTTTGACCCCAGAAAGAGAAATGACGATATGCTACACTTTCAAAATATTTCGAACACCTTGACAATAGTGGTTTTAAAAGTGCAGGAGGATGAGTGAAAGCAGCTATACAAAAGGACAGAATTACGGCCAAACTCGATCTGCAGGAGTATCTCGAACGCTTCCGCTCCTTCATGGCGCGTCCCGGCCATGTGGCGATGCAGGGGGATGGTTCCGTACATATCCGCTTCATAAACGCACTCTCCAAAACGGAATTTCCAGAACCTCCGCAGCTGCGGGAGAATGAAGAGGCTCTCGCGAAACTCTCCAAACAGGGTGTTTTGAGACTGCATGAAATCTTCAACTTCGTGCAGATGGTATTCTATTTCAACAGACTGCGCGCCTGTGAACTGCCCGAACCTGCGGGAAGTTGGATAAGGGAGATAGAGATAGCGCCGGAGATAGCCGAGATAGCCTCTTTTTTCACGCCTGAGGGGAGACTCGACAGTGCGAAAGAGCCCGAACTCGCAGAGATAGAGACGGCGCTGGAGAGAAACCGTGACGGGATGAGAGAGACGCTTCGCTCGATAAGCTCCGAGCGCAGAGTGCAGGACTATCTGGTCGATACGCAGGTGCATCTGCACAATGGAGAAGAGACTCTGCTGCTGAGAGGGGGCTTCTCGTCGGTCATCAAGGGTAGTGTGGTGGGCAGGAGCAGCGCCGGTTTCTTCTATGTGCTGCCGGAGAGACTGCGACGGATGAAAGAGACGGAGGCGGAACTTTTACACAGGAGAGAAGATATCATCCTGAGATACTGTATGGAATTCTCCCGCACCATGCACCGCTGGGTACGCTTCCTCCGTTTTCTCGACAACTCCTTCGAACGATTCGACCACTACCAGGCGAGAGTCCGTTTCGCAAGAGCCTTCGACTACGAATTCATACTTCCCTGCAGAGGGAAAGATGTGATACTCGAAGAGTTCGTCCATCCCGCCCTGGAGAGGGGGGTACCCGTCTCCATCTCTCTGAAGAAGAGAGTGATGCTGATAACGGGAGTGAATGCGGGGGGAAAGACCATGCTCCTCAAATCGATACTATCCGCGGTATATATGAGCAGACACCTGCTTCCTTTCAGGTGCAACCCCTCCAAAACCTCCATAGGCAGATTCGCCAAGATAGAGGCTATCATCGACGACCCGCAGTCGGTCAAAAACGATATCTCCACCTTCGCAGGCCGTATGCTGGAGTTTTCGAGACTCTTCAGGATAAAAGATGCCCTGGTGGGGGTGGACGAAATAGAGCTGGGGACCGATGCCGACGAAGCCGCCTCTCTCTTCAGGGTGCTGATAGACGAGCTCAAAAAGAGAGGTATCACCTTCGTGGTCACAACCCACCACAAGAGACTGGCTTCGCTGATGGCGGGAGACGAGGATGTGGAGCTGGTGGCGGCCCTCTTCGATGAGGAGAGAAGATTGCCGACATATACCTACCTGCAGGGGAGTATCGGCAAGAGCTACGCCTTCGAAACTGCCGAAAGATACGGTATTCCGGTACCGGTGGTGCAAAAGGCCAGAGCTCTATACGGAGAGGATAGAGAGAGACTCAACGAACTCATAGAGAGCTCGACCCGTCTCGAGAGAGAGATGAGGATGAAGATAGCCTCTCTCGAAGAGGAGAGCAAAGAGCTTCAGCGCAGATACAGAGCCCTCGAAAAGACCGAAGAGAAGATGAGAGAGGAGCAGCGCAAAATCCTCGAAACACTCGAAAACCGTTACAATGCGGCCACCAAAAGAGCGCTGGCGGCTCTGAAAAAGGTGGAAAACGCCGAAGCGAGACGGCTTCTGAACGAAGCGCACAGACACAAAAGCCGTGTCCGAAACAAAAAATCGAAAGAGAAGAGCCGCCCCGTCGAATTCAAAAAGGGAGAGAGAGTGAAATACCGCTCCCACACCGCCGAAATTCTCTCTCTGAAGGAGAAGGAGGCTTTCATCTCCCTCGACGGTATGAAGATGAGGGTGCCGCTTTCGGAATTGAAAGCTCTCCCCGACGCCGTCGCAAAGCTCAAAAGCCAAAGCAGGATCGACTCCATAAGAGTGGAGAAGAGCGACAGAGCCCCCCTGCATATAAAACTGCTCGGTATGAGGGTCGACGAAGCCATGGAGGCTCTCGACGACTTCATATCCAACTCCCTGCTGCACGGACTCTCGGAGGTGGAGATAATACACGGCACCGGTACGGGAGCACTGGCCAGGGCGGTGAGCGAACAGCTCAAGAGACATCCGAGAGTGAAGAACTTCTACAGAGTACCCGGAAATATGGGTGCCACGATTGCCCAGCTGTAAAAAGCGGGCCTTTTCGCCGAAGGAGAGGAGATGACGAAACTACAGCAGAGGGTTGAAAGCCTCATATATGAAAACGCGCCCGATTTCGAAATAGCCAGAGTCGTAAAAAGTGAGCTTGGGGAGTACTTCTCCTCCCTCCCATCCATCTTCGAAAACAGCGGCGGCAAGGATTTTCTGCTCAAACATACCCGCAGAATCGATGCGGTGATACAGCTCATATATTCGGTGGCTACGAGAGGGAGCTTCGGCAACTATCTTCCACTCAAAAACAATATTCCAATCACTCTCGTGGCTCTTGGCAGTTACGGTAGAGAGCAGCTGTGCGTACACTCCGATATAGATATAATGTTTGTCTACAGGGAGCTTCCCGGCTTCTGCTCCAAGGCACTGATAGAGAAGATACTCTATCTGCTCTGGGATAGCGGCCTGAAACTCGGACATAGAGTGCACGAGGTCTGTGAACTCGAGGATGCGGCGCAAAGCGACATAACGATAAAGAGCGCCATGCTCGAATCGAGGTTCATCGAGGGGTCGAGATTTCTCTGGACCGAGATAGAAAACTCTCTGAGCGCCATCAGGAAAAGGGAACGGGAGGAGTTCATAAGAGCCAAACTCGAAGAGAGGCGCTCCATGCAGGAGAGCTATCCTCTCACCATGGAACCGAACATAAAAGAGGGGACGGGAGGATTCAGAGATGCCAATACCGTATTCTGGATAGGCAAGATACTCTACAACGCTCCCCGTATCAAGGATATAGATTCTAATGTGGTAAACGAGAAAGACTACCGAGAGTTCGCAATGGCACTGGAGTTTCTATTCAGAGTCAGGAGCGCCCTTCATATCGTGGAGGGGAAGAAGTCGGACCGTCTGAGACTGGAACTTCTGCCGGAGGTGGCGAAACTGCTCAAGTACGACTCCAGCCCCAAAGCGCATATGCGTTTCGCCAGAAAGGTAATCGACCAGCTCAAGACAATCAATCTCTACAGCAGAATATGGATAGAGGCGATGGCGGGGGATATAGCCAAAGAGCTCTATAGGGACTGTTTCCTCCCCGAGACGGAGGGCAGAAGCTTCATGGAGCTCCTCGATGCCATGAGAAGAAGGGCACATAGCCCCTTCAAGGCTCATCCCCGTCTGCTGCACGCTCTGATAGATGCGCAAAAACCCGAGCGTCCCGACAGGGATATATATGCGATGGTGGCGAAGATATTCGAGGCACGCTACGCCCACAGCGTCTTCGAAAGCATGGCCGAAGCCAGACTTCTGGCTTATATCCTGCCTCCTATGAAAAAGGTGGTGAGTCTGCCCCAGTTCGACGGTTATCACAGATACAGTGTGGACAAACACTCTCTGGAGTCTCTGCGCATGCTCGAAAATATGGAAGATGAGTTCCTTCTCGATATCTACGAAAGTCTCGACGAGCGTAGCGTAGCGATGCTCAAGTGTGCTCTCCTGCTTCACGATGCAGGCAAGGGGAGGAAGAGAGACCACCGTCTGGTAGGGGCCTCTTTGTTCGTGATATTCGCGAGAAAGATAGGAATGGAGGAGGAGCTCGTGAAGATGGGAGAGACTCTGATTCTCCACCATACACTCATGAGCACCACCGCACAGAACGAAGATATATACAGCGAAAAGACGATACTGCGTTTCCTCTCCCGATTTTCCAACGAGAAGATGTTGGGACTCATATATCTGCTCACCTATGCCGATATGAGAGGGGTGGGTACGGATGTCTACAACGACTTCAGCTCCAAACTGCTTCGTACACTCTACAAAAACTCACTCGAGCTTATGGGGCAGGAGAGGCTGATAGATGAAACGGCCAAGAGGATGAAACGCATAGAGTCTCTGCAAAGAAGCCCCTTCTTCAGGGAGTTGCCGCAGACTCTCAGGAAGAAGATACTCTCCATACCCTCCAACGCCTTCTTCATCAGACACAGCAACAAAAGGATAGTCGCTGTCTGCAAGGCAGCCCACTCCACGGGGGATTACAGCTTCATCATAGGAAACGAGAAGTACCTAAGCATCGAAATCATACGAAGGCATGACTTCAATCTATCCTACATGCTTTCGAAACTCTCCCGTATGCAGGTGGTGGCGATGGGGATAACGAAACTCTTCGACAATATGAAATATTTCAAGATAGATTTCAACGAGAGACTCGATACCGACGATATACCTCTGCTCGAAAGGATAATAGCCGACTCCTTCGGCGATAGAAAGAGTCCTCCGCCGAAGATACCGACAATCCATCCCGACGAAATAGAGGTGGATTGTGAGCACTCCCGGGAGTATGCGATGATGAAACTGCGCACAGCAGACCAGTCTGGTCTGCTGGCCTATCTGATAAGACTCTTCGACGACTACGGCATAGATATAGCCTCCGCGAAGGTCCATACGATAAAGGGGAGGGTCAACGACCTCTTCCTTATAGAGAAAAACGGCAAGTTCTGCCATAATATCGAAAAAATTACAAAAAAATTGACGGAGTGTACATGTGCGGAATAGTTGGATATCTGGGTGAAAAAGAGAAAAAAGAGATATTGATCGAAGGGCTCGGAGAGCTGGAGTACAGAGGCTACGATTCGGCAGGTATTGCCGTAATGGCGGGGGAGGAACTGCGACACTTCAAGGCGGTGGGCAAACTGGAGAATCTCAAACGCAAAGCGGAGAATTTCGAAAGCGAGGGTTACGGTGTGGCGATAGGGCATACCCGCTGGGCTACACACGGCAAACCTACGGAGCTAAACGCCCATCCCCACTCCGGAGCCTTCAGCTATGTCGTTCACAACGGAATAATAGAGAACTACCAACAGATAAGGGAGAGACTCGAAAAAGAGGGTGTGAATTTTCTGAGTCAGACCGATACCGAGACGATAGTACATCTCTTCGAGTATGCCATAAAGAGGGGGATGGACCCCCACGAAGCCTTCGTTGAGACTATTGGGGAGCTGGAGGGTGCCTTCGCCATACTTCTTATCAGCCGCGCCGAGCCCGAAAAGATATTTTTCGCCAAAAACGGCTCTCCTCTGCTCATAGCCACGGATGGAGAGGATATCTATTTCGCCTCTTCCGATACGGCTGTCATCGGCAGGGCCAAGGAGGCATACTATCTCGAAGATGGTGAATATGGCTGGGCCGAAAGGGGGAGGCTGGCGATTTTCCGGGAGAAAGAGATGGTCGAAGCACACTTCAAAAATCTCCCCTCCGACAAGGCCATGGCCCGAAAAGAGGGATATCGTTTCTTTATGGAAAAGGAGATTTACGAGCAAAGCAGGGTCATTGCCGATACCATGCTGGGCAGGGTGCTCGACGAGGGTATCTTCTTCGAAGAGTTGGAAGAGAGCTTTTTTGACGGCATCGAAAATATAGAAATATGTGCCTGCGGGACCAGCTACCACTCGGCACTGGCAGCATCCTATCTCTTCGAGAGAGTCGCCAAGATAGAGTGTAGAGTCGAGATTGCCTCCGAATTCAGATACAAAGAGCCTCTGCTTTCGAAGAGAACACTCTTCATAACCATATCCCAAAGTGGTGAGACCGCTGATACGCTGGAGGCCCTCAAGATGGCCAAAAAGTCCGGCCTGAAGACTCTGAGCATCTGCAATGTGGACAACTCCTCCATAGTCAGACTCAGCGACGCCACACTCCTGACGAGGGCCGGTATAGAGAAGGGAGTGGCCAGCACCAAGGCTTTCGCCACCCAGATGATGGTACTCTGGATGCTGGTACTCTATCTGGCCAAAAGGAGAGGAGCGATAGAGGCTTGCAGGCTCGAAGAGGAGTTGGAGGCGATGAGAAAGGCACCCAAGGTACTGATGGTCGCAGAGAGCCTCCATCAGCGCATACATAGACTCAGCAAAAGATATCTGCACGGGCACGGTTTTTTCTACATAGGTAGGGATTTATTCTATCCCCTCGCTCTCGAAGGGGCACTGAAGCTCAAGGAGATAAGCTATCTGCATGCCGAAGGCTACCCTGCCGGAGAGATGAAGCACGGCCCCATAGCCCTCGCAGACAGCGAACTCTTCACCATAGCGCTCATGCCATCGAGCGTGCTCTACGAAAAGATGAGGTCGAATGTGGAGGAGTTGAGTGCCAGAGACGCCACGATTCTGGCCATCTCTCCAGAGAGATTCGATATAGCCGACGACTTCATAGAGACACGATACAGCGAACATCCGATGCTGGAATTTTTCGAAATGATGGTGGTGACCCAACTCCTGGCCCTCGAGATATCCGTAAGGCTCGGCAACGATGTCGATATGCCCAGAAACCTGGCCAAAAGTGTGACGGTAGAGTAGAGGCTCAGCGTTTGTGATACAATGGTGCAATTTTTTCAGAATCGAAAAGGTGGCGTGATATAGATGAAAAATCTTATTATTGTCGAATCACCGGCAAAAGCGAGAACCATAGGCAACTTTTTGGGCAAAGAG
Source organism: uncultured Nitratifractor sp. (assembly GCA_913054475.1). Classification (GTDB taxonomy): domain Bacteria; phylum Campylobacterota; class Campylobacteria; order Campylobacterales; family Sulfurovaceae; genus Nitratifractor. The sequence continues at coordinate 2,874 of CAJXJF010000023.1, read as the reverse complement.
TACAAGGTGGTCGCCTCCAAGGGGCATATCAGAGACCTTCCCAAAAGCAGTTTCGGAATAACGGTCGAAGATGGCATATTCAAACCGAAATATACCATCCCCAGAGAGGCCAACCCTACGGTGAAGGAGCTGAAAAAGCTCGCCAAAGAGGCCGAAACGGTATATATAGCGACCGACGAAGACAGAGAGGGGGAGGCGATAGGCTACCATATAGCCAAAGCCATAGGCAAAGATCCCGAAACTCTGCCGAGGATAGTCTTTCACGAGATAACGAAAAACGCTATACGACACGCTCTGGAGAATCCGCGCAAGATAGATATGCAGAGTGTGGATGCCCAACAGACGAGAAGACTGCTCGATAGAATAGTGGGCTACAAACTCTCACCCCTGCTGGCCAACAAGATACAAAAGGGGCTCAGCGCCGGAAGGGTACAGAGTGCGGCTCTGAAGATCGTCGTCGACCGCGAAAGGGAGATAAAGGCCTTCAAACCGGAGGAGTACTGGAGTATCGAAGCCCTCTTCAATACCAGCGTGGAGTCTGAAATCTACAGCTTCGAAGGGCAAAAGATAGAGAAGATGACTCTCAAAAACGAAGCGATGGCATCCAGGATAAAAGAGTCGGCACTCACAGAGTCCTTTGTCGTGGACAGGATCGAAAAGAGCAGGAGGAAGAGCAAAACTCCTCCCCCCTTCATGACATCGACTCTGCAACAGACCGCATCGACGCAGCTGGGATTTTCTCCGAAAAAGACGATGATGATAGCCCAGAAACTCTATGAAGGGGTCAATACCGACCTCGGCGTCAGCGGTGTAATCACCTATATGAGGACGGATAGCCTCAATCTGGCGAAAGAGGCGGTTGAAGAGGCCAGAGCCTTCATACTCTCCAATATAGGGGAGGAGTATCTCCCCTCCTCCGCCAAACGCTACAGCTCGAAAGCCAAGGGTGCCCAGGAGGCTCATGAGGCCATACGCCCCACCAGAGTCGATTTCACACCGGAAAAGGCCAGGGCCTATCTCGGCGCCGATGAGTTGAAACTCTACAGATTGATATACAGGCGTTTTCTCGCTTCGCAGATGAAGGATGCGGAGTTCGAGACTCAAAGTATCCTCTTCAAAGGCGAAAAGAGTGTTTTCAAAGCTTCCGGCAGAAGACTCGTCTTCGACGGATACTACAAGGTACTGGGATACAACGAGAAAGACAGGCTTCTACCCGTGATGAAGGAGGGGGAGGAGGCCTCTCTCGACAAGATAGAGATGAAACAGCACTTCACCGAACCGCCCGCCAGATATACGGAGGCCAGCCTTATCAAGAGACTCGAATCTCTCGGAATAGGACGCCCCAGTACCTACGCACCGACGATATCCATCCTGCAAAACAGAAAATATATCGAGATAGAGAAGAAGAAAATCCACCCCACAGAGATAGCTTTTACCGTGATAGAGATGCTCGAAGAGCACTTTCCAGAGATAGTTGACAGCAACTTCACATCTAGGATGGAAGAGACGCTCGACGCTATAGCCGAGGGCAAGGAGGAGTGGCAGAAGGTTCTCGCGAGATTCTACGAACCTTTCATGCAGAAGATAGAGAAGGGGAAAAAGAGTATAAAGTCTCTGAAAGTCTCCAAACCTACGGGAGAGAAGTGCCCGGAGTGCGGTGCCGAACTGCTCATACGAAAGGGGCGCTACGGAGAATTCATAGCCTGTAGCAACTTTCCAAAATGCAAATACAGCAAAAATATAGACGGCAGCGAAAAGGAGAAACCCGAAGAGAGCAACGAAGTGTGCGAAAAGTGCGGTTCCGCGATGGTCGTAAAAAACTCCAGAAGAGGCAAATTCCTCGCCTGCAGCGCCTATCCGAAATGTAAAAACGCCAAACCTCTCAAACCGCCCAGAGAGCTCGATGTACCATGCCCCGAGTGCGGCGGAAAACTGCTCGAGAGAGAGGGGCGCAGAGGAAGCTTTTTCGGTTGTTCGAACTATCCCAAGTGCAAATTCATAGCCAACTTCGAACCGGTGGACAAAAAGTGTCCGGAGTGCGGCTACATGATGGGCAGAAAACTCTTCAGGAAAAAAGATATCTACGAGTGTTTCAAATGCAAACACAGAATGGCGGTCGATGAAAATACACAGGAGAGTCCGGAGAGGTGAAGGTAGGTATCCTTTCCGACCCGCACGGCAGGGGTGACCTGCAGAGAGAGGCTATCTCCAAACTCAAGGAGGAGGGTGCGCAGTATCTCCTGCACGCCGGGGATTTCATAAGCAAAGAGAATATAGAGAGTCTTGCCGGAAGCAATCTTCCCTATGCCGCGGTTTTAGGCAACAACGACGGCCATCTCAGGGAGTTTGCCTCGCAATACAGGATAAAGAGTGAACCCTACTATCTGAAACTGAGAGATGTCACAGTCAAACTGATGCACATCCCCTACTATCTTACACCCGATACGGATGTAGTGATATACGGCCATACCCACATCTTCGACTCCGGAATGAAGGGAGGCACACTCTATATCAATCCGGGAGAGATATGCGCGCGCGAGAAGGATAGATGCGAGTGCGTATTGCTCGGCGCCGAGAAGGATAGATGGATAGTGGACTACTTCTACAAAAAACCCCTTCCCGGCGCCGAATGGTTTTCGCTAAGAAAGATATACCCCATCCATTGAATCCCAATGATGCAAAGAGAGAAACCCCCACAAGGAGCTCTTTTTTTCTCGTCCCCACCGTCCTCAATGGGAATGCATACGAGAGTATGAACTACCAAAACATAGCTTTACGATGGTAAGTCTCTTTATAGGGGCGGCGACTTCAGTCGCCGATAGAACCTTGCATAGAGCAGGGTCTAAATTTAGCCATTGCGAGATGGAGTCCGAA